>NZ_LOHY01000089.1 GCF_001559795.1 Pseudostreptobacillus hongkongensis
TTTTTATTGCAACAGCCCCATTTTTAAGCTACAAAAAAGTATCTAATAAAGACTTATATTGAAACTATATATAAATTATAGTTTTAAAGTCATAAATTAGATACTTTTTTAATTTTAAATATTATTACCCCTTAAATATTTGTGAAGAACCAAATTTTTAAAAACTTTAAATAAATATGCTGATAATCAACATTTTATACCTGCAGGAAGTAAAAGAGGTCTTGATAAATATATAGTTAAAAGTTTTGCAGATTAAAAAACTGGAGAAGTAATAAAATCATTAGAAATAAGAGAAGTAGATTTAAGTAAATTTAATAAGGAAAAAGAATTAATGGGTTATTACATATTATCAATATCAAAATTAGAATATATAGAAATGATAAATAAGTATAAATTATTAGTGAAGATAGAAAATTATAAAAAATATGTAAATTTTATGATGGAAAAACTATTAAAAGAAATAGAAAAATTAAAAAATATGAAGAAATAATTGTGATGTGGTTAGGGAAACTTCACCATATTTTTTGAAATAAAATAAAAAATGTGAAAAAACCTTGAAAAATAATCTTGTTTGTGCTATTATTATAAGGTATAAACGATTTCAAGTTTGATGAGGTACTTGTCTCATCAAGTTTTAGTGTTTAAAATTAGCTAGAAGTAGAGGTGAAATTATGGCAAAACAAGATGTTCTAGAATTAGAAGGTGTGATATTAGAAGCACTACCAAATGCAATGTTCCAAGTTGAATTAGAAAATGGGCATGTATTATTAGGACATATCTCAGGGAAAATGAGAATGAATTATATTAAAATTTTACCAGGAGATAAGGTTACAGTTGAAGTGTCACCGTATGACCTTTCTAGAGGTAGAATCGTTTATAGAAAAAAATAGTAGGAGGTTTACATGAAAGTAAAAGCATCTGTTAAACGTATCTGTGATAAATGTAAAATTATCAAAAGACACGGAAGAGTAAGAGTAATATGTGAAAATCCTAAACACAAACAAGTACAAGGTTAATATCTAAAATTTTTATATATATTGTAAAAATTGTAAAGATATGTGTAGTCGTAGGACTCAACTTTTCTAATTGTGTTTAGAAAGGCATATTGAAGAAGGTAAAAAAAATAAATTTAAGGAGGCAAAGAGTGGCTAGAATCGCAGGAGTTGACATCCCAAGAAACAAAAGAGTTGAGATTTCATTAACTTATATCTTCGGAATAGGAAGAAGTACTTCAAATGAAATACTAGAAAAAGCTGGAATCGACAAAGATACTAAAGTTAAAGACTTAACTGAAGAACAAGTTGGTAAAATTAGAACTATTGTTGAAGAGTACAAAATCGAAGGGGAATTAAGAAAAGAAATTAGACTTAATATCAAGAGATTAACTGATATTAAATGTTACAGAGGTTTAAGACACAGAATGGGATTACCAGTAAGAGGTCAAAAAACTAAAACTAATGCAAGAACTAGAAAAGGTCCAGCAAAAATGGCTGTGGCTAAGAAGAAGTAAAAATTTTAGATAGGAGGACCATATAAGTGGCTAAGAAAACAACAGTTTCAAAGAAAAAGAAATTAAAAAATATACCTAATGGTATAGCTTATATACATTCTACTTTTAACAACACAGTTGTTACTATCACAGATAGTGAAGGTAAAGTAGTTATATGGAAATCAGGAGGAACTTCTGGTTTCAAAGGAACTAAAAAAGGAACTCCATTTGCTGCGCAAATAGCTGCAGAACAAGCTGCACAAGTAGCAATTGAAAATGGAATGAAAAAAATAGAAATTAAAATAAAAGGGCCTGGATCAGGAAGAGAAGCTTCAATAAGATCAATCCAAGCTACAGACTTAGAGGTAACTAGAATAGTTGATATTACTCCAGTACCTCACAACGGTGCTAGACCGCCTAAGAAAAAATTATAATTAACTTAGTGAAGGAGGAAAAAATCAAATGGCAAGAGATAGACAGCCTATTTTAAAGAAATGTAGAACTCTTGGATTAGATCCAAGCATTTTAGGAGTAAATAAAAAATCAAAAAGAAATATAAGACCAAATGCAAGTAAAAAATTAACTGAGTATGGTACACAATTAAGAGAAAAACAAAAAGCAAGATTTGTATATGGAGTAATGGAAAAACAATTCTATAAATTATACGAAGAAGCTACAAGAAAAGAAGGGGTAACAGGGGAATTACTATTACAATACCTTGAAAGAAGATTAGATAACGTAGTATACAGATTAGGATTTGGATCTACAAGAAGACAAGCTAGACAAATAGTAAGTCACGGACACATATTAATTAACGGTAAAAGAGTAGATATTGCATCTTACAGAGTAAAACAAGGAGATGTAATAACTCTTAAAGAAGGATCTTCTGAACTTTCAGTAATTAAAGAATCAGTTGGACAAAAATCTGTTCCAGGTTGGTTATCATTAGAAGAATCAACATTAACTGCTAAAGTTTTAGAAAACCCTACAAGAGATGCAATTGATTTCGAAATCAATGAAGCTATGATAATTGAGTTCTATTCAAGATAATAATTAGATTATTAATAGCACATATTCTAAAATACAAGGGAGTTGATTTATCTTGTTAAATATTGAAAAGATAGCAAAAAACATTAAGCTAACTGAAGAAAAAATAGACCAATACAGTGCGAAATATATATTAGAACCTCTTTACAGAGGATATGGGAATACAGTAGGAAATGCATTAAGAAGAATTTTACTTTCTTCAATTCCTGGTTCTGCTATAAAAGGTGTAAGAATTGAAGGAGTTTTAAATGAATTTTCAACAATTCCTGGTGTAAAAGAAGCTGTAACAGATATAATCTTAAATATTAAAGAGATAGTAGTTGAACTTGATGAACCTATTGAAAGAAGAATGAAATTATCTGTTAAAGGACCTAAAGTTGTAACAGCTGGAGATATAGCTCCTGAACTAGGAATTACAATTATTAATCCCGATCAAGTTATTGCGACAGTAACAACTGAAAGAGATTTAAATATGGAGTTCATAGTTGGTTCTGGAGAAGGATTTGTTGTTTCTGATGAGATAAACAAAGATGGTTGGGAAACTGACTTTTTAGCTGTTGATGCTATATACACACCTATTAGAAAAGTAAGCTACACAGTAGAAGATACTATGGTAGGACGTGTAACAAATTATGATAAATTAACATTAAGCATAACAACTGATGGAAGTTTTGAAATTCGTGAAGCTTTATCATATGCTGTTGAATTACTAAATATATATACAAAACCATTCTCTGATATAGGAAGTGCAATGGCTAAGTATAGAAATGATGAGGAAGAATTAGTTGAAACAGTTGAAGTAGAAGTTCCAAGTGCAATTGAAGAAATAAGAATTGAAGAGTTAGCTCTTACAGTTCGTTCATATAATTGCTTAAAGAAGGTTAACATAAATACTGTAGGAGATTTATTGAAACTAACTAAGGAAGACCTTAAAAAAGTTAAAAATTTAGGAAATAAATCAGTTAAAGAAATCATAGAGAAGATGAAAGAATACGGCTATGATATGTTTTCATCAGAAGAATAAATTGAAAGCCAAGCAAGGATAGGAGGATTAATTTAGAATGAATCACAGAAAATCATATAGAAAATTAGGAAGAAGAAGTGATCACAGATTAGCTATGATGAAGAATATGACTATATCTTTAATCAAAGCTGAACAAATAGAAACTACTGTAACTCGTGCTAAAGAGTTAAGAAAGTTTGTTGAAAGAATGATTACTTTAGGTAAAAAATATAACTTAGCTAAAGATGATGCGGCAAAAGCATTACATATATATAGACAAGTATTTGCTTTCTTAAGAAATGAAGAAGCAACTGCTAAAGTTTGTAAAGAAATAGCTCCAAGATACATGGAAAGAAATGGTGGTTACACAAGAATCATCAAAACTGATGTAAGAAGAGGAGATTCAGCAGAACTAGCAATTATTGAATTAGTTTAGTATGAATATTAGGGAAGTCTTAGAAGACTTCCCTTTTTTAAAATTTTATGGTATAATTACAATAAGAGAGGTGTAACTATGAAACTAATTATACAAAGAGTCAATAAAGCTAGATTAATATTTGAAGATAAAACAAGCACAGGTATTAATAAAGGTTTATTAGTATATTTAGGTATTCATAAAAATGACACACTTAAAGATATAGAGATTTGTATTAAAAAATTAGTTGGTTTAAGAATATTTGAAAATTCTGAAGGAAAAATAGATTATACGGTTCGTGATCTTAATTATGAAATAATGATAGTCAGTAATTTTTCAATATACGGTAGTATTAAAAAAGGAAGAAGACCTTCTTTTGATAATAGTGCTAAAGCCATTGTTGCAAAAGAAATGTATGATAAATTTCTTCTAGAGCTTGATAAAGAAGAAATAAAATATGTTTCTGGTAGATTTCAAACATATATGTTAATTGAATCTATAAATGATGGTCCAATGAATTTGATTTTTGATACAAGAGAAGGAGAATGATATGTTTAAGAAGTTAATGCTATTAACACTAGCTCTTTTAACAACAAATTCATTTGCTATAAATTTAAAAAAATCTGATGCTAAAACGCAAAAAGAATTAGTTTTGAAGGATGAAAATTCAATTATATTTGACTCTGAGTATATACATGATCAATCATATATTAATAGTAAAATTAATGAAATTGAAGAATCAGTTATGAGTATGACGGGTGTGTATAATAACTTAGATAATATAATATTAAAAAATAAGCTATTTGCAGCTTTTAACAATTGGGCTGGGACAAAATATAGACTTGGTGGAACAGGACGTAGTGGAATTGATTGTTCAGCACTAACACGTGAAGTGTTTAGAGAAGTTTTTGGTTATGAATTACCTAGAGTTAGTGTAGATCAAGTTAAAAAAGGTAGAAAAATTGAAAGAAGTGAGTTGAAACCAGGAGATTTATTGTATTTCACACCTGAGAATAGAATAAATCACGTGGCTGTATATATTGGTAACTCATTATTTATCAATGCATCTTCATCACAAGGAGTAGTACTTTCTAGTTTAAATAATACTTACTGGAACAAATACTATAAATATGGTGTTAGAGTAGATGCAGCAAGAGAAGCAAGATAGTAATTTGAAATATATTTTGTAATATTGGTTTCTAATTTTAGAGGCCAATATTTTTTTAACTTTAATTATTTTAATCTATACATAGTTTTAATATTTTTAGTTATACTCTTTTTATACTATAAGTTAAATATATATAATTAAATCAAATGTGGATATAGATTTAATGTAGCAACATCTTATGGAACATATGCAGGACATCATTCATTTGCTTTAGGACTTGGATATCAATTTGATAAAAATGATAGAGTAAATGATACTGAACGTAATAAGATATCAGAATTTGAAAATATGGTTAAAGTATTACAAGAAAAAGAAGCTAAACATATTAGTAAAGAAGCAGAAATTCAAGAGTTGATAAATAGATTATTACAAAGAATTGAAAATCTTGAAAATAAAAAATAAAGTTGTGGGGAAACCCACAATTTTATTTGACAATAAAATTTTTCAAGATATAATTGTAGTGAAATAGAAAATATCTTTTTGGAGGTAACTGTATGAGAGTATATGCAAGTGATAGTATTAGAAATGTGGGTATATTGGGACATAGTGGGTCAGGTAAATCAAACATGTTAGAATCAATTGAATTTACAACAGGCCTTATTTCAAGAATTTCTTCTCCTAATGAAGAATTTAAAATGTCAAATATTACAACATTATCAGCTATCGAATATCAATCGATGAAATATAATTTTTTAGATATGCCGGGATATTCTGATTTTTATGGTGAGCTTGAATCAGGTCTTGCAGCAATAGCAAGTGCGATAATAGTTATAGATGGAACTTCTGATTTAACAGTTGGTACAGAAATAGCATTAGAATTAACAGAAGAAAGAAAAATACCTAAGTTCATATTTGTAAATAAAATAGATTCAGATAAGGCAGATTATAATAAAATACTTATGCAGTTAAGAGAAAAATACGGAAAGAAAATAGCTCCTTTCCATCTTCCATGGGGTAGTGGTGAAGATTTTAAAGGTCATATAAATGTAGTAGATCTTTATGCAAGAAAATATAATGGTAAAGAATGTGAAACAGTTCAAATGCCTGATGAATATTTAGATAAAGTAAATGAAGTACGTGAAATGTTATTTGAATCAGTAGCAGAAACTGAAGAAGAACTAATGAATAAATTCTTTGATGGTGTAGAATTTACTAATGAAGAAATACATAGAGGATTAAGAAAAGGAGTACTAGATGGAACTCTTATACCTGTAATTTGTGGTTCAACTTATAAAAATATAGGGTTACATACAACTTTAGATATGATAAGAGAATATATGCCAGCACCTATAGATAATAAGAAAAATATAAATATTTCTGAATTCATAGGACAAGTATTTAAAACAGTTATAGATCCATTTGTAGGTAAAATATCATATGTTAAAGTTCTTTCTGGAGAAATAAAAGTAGATTCAGAAATATATAATATAAATAAAAGCGAATATGAAAAAGTTAATAAAATATACACTATAGTTCATGGTAATATGGTAGAATTACAAAAAGCAACTATGGGAGATATAGTTGTTTTAACTAAATTAAATTCATTACAAAATTCAGATACATTAGCAAAGAATGAAAAAATAGAAAAATTAGAAGAAATTAGATTCCCTAAAGAACAAATGATGATAGCAATACAAGCTAAGAATAAATCTGATGAAGATAAGATATCTACTGCATTACATAAAATAAAAGAAGAAGATTCATCTCTTTATTGGAGAAGGGTTATTGAAACAGGTCAAACTGTACTAGGTGTACAAGGTGAAATACATGCAAGTAGTATAATAGAAAAATTAAAAGATAGATATTCTGTTGAGGTTATAACTGAAGAGTTAAAAGTGCCATATAAAGAAACTATTAAAGGTAATTCAGATGTTCAAGGTAAGCATAAAAAACAATCTGGAGGTCATGGACAATATGGTGATGTTAAGATAAGATTTAGTTATTCTCCAGATAAAGAATTTGTATTTGAAGAAGAAATAGTTGGAGGGGTAGTTCCTAAAGGTTATATACCTGCAGTTGAAAAAGGACTACTAGAATCAATGAAAGAAGGGGTTCTTGCAAAATATCCTGTAACAAATATTAAAGCAGTTCTTTATGATGGTTCTTATCATGATGTAGATTCATCAGAAATGGCATTTAAACTTGCTGCCAACTTAGCATTTAAAAAAGGTATGCTAGAAGCTAAACCTGTTCTTCTTGAGCCAATTATGGAGCTTAGAATAGTAGTTCCAGAAGAAAATGTTGGAGATATAATGGGAGATATTACTAAGAAACGTGGTAAAATACTAGGAATGTCAGCTATAAATTCTGATAAACAAGAAATAATAGCAGAAGCACCTATGGCAGAAACATTTAAATATTCAAATGATTTAAAATCTATGACTCAAGGAAGAGGATACTTTGAAATGAAAGTAGTTAAATATGAAGAAGTACCAGCAGAAATTGCTAAAAAAGTTATAGAAAAAGTACAAAAATAGATATAAAAAGTAAGATTGTTTTATAAAAAAAGGATAGTAAGATCAGAATTTAATCTGAAAATACTATCCTTTTTAACTTTATCTATTTTGGTATAACTAGTTTTTTACCTTCTTTTTTCCATTCACGAAATTCAGTTGCTATAGTAAATAGAACATCTGATGATGAATTTAATGCAGTTTCACAAGAATCTTGTATGATACCGATTATAAATCCAACACCTACAACTTGCATTGCTATATCATTTGATATTCCAAATAAGCTACAAGCTACTGGAATTAAAAGTAATGAGCCTCCAGTAACACCAGAAGCACCACAAGCAGAAATTGTTGCAAGTATACTTAATATGAATGCTGTTAAGAAATCAACATGTATTCCTAATGTATGTACTGCAGCTAGAGTTAAAACAGATATTGTTATTGAAGCTCCAGCCATGTTTATAGTTGCTCCTAATGGTATAGATACTGAATATATATCTTTATTTAATCCAAATTTTTTACATATTTCCATATTTATAGGTATATTAGCAGCAGAACTTCTTGTAAAGAATGCTGTTATTCCACTTTCTTTTAAACATTTAAATACTAACGGATAAGGGTTTTCATAAATCATGAAGAAAATTATTAATGGATTTATTACAAGAGCTACAACTAACATAGATCCAACTAAAATTAGTAATAATAAGAAATAGTCTTTAAATATATCAAGTCCACTTTCTGAAACAGAAGTAAATACTAAACTCATTATACCTATAGGAGCTAGTTGTATAATCCAACGAAGAACTAAAGATGTTGCTTCTGATAAAGTTTCAAGTAAGTCTTTTATATGATTATTTGAATTTTTAAGAGCAACTCCAAATATTATAGCCCAAGTTAGTATACCTATATAGTTAGCTGTAACTAAAGCATTTACAGGATTATCAACCATTTTTAATAAAATAGTTTGAATAACATTATTAACATCTCCTAGAGAAGATACTCCAGAGCTAACATCGTTTAATTTTAATGTTATTGGGAATATGAATGAAGCGACAGTACCTGTAATAGCAGCAGCAAGTGTACCAAAAATATATAATATAATTATATTTTTCATATTTTTAGAATTACTGGATCTATTTTTTGATAAAGCGCTAATAACAAGGAAGAATACTAGAATAGGAGCTATAGCTTTTAAAGCTCCAACAAATAGATTTCCTATTATGCTTATAAAAGTAAATTTAGGAACAAATAATGCAAGTATTACACCTACTATCATTCCTATAAATATTTTGTGTATCAGACCTAAATTATTCCATATATTTAAAATTTTATTCATAAAACCTCCTAAATTATAGGGACTGGAGGGTAATTATTTTAGACATTCTTTCTAAAATATCAGATATTAAACCATCTGCAATAGATCTACTTATACTACCTACTCCAAATCTTTCTCTTCTTATTATGCTACTTAGCATTGCACGGAGTGCAAACATATTTGCGTTTTCTACATAGTCTTTAAAAGAATTTATTCCTAACAATTTTATATTCTTTTGACAGTTATTATCGATAAATGTTTTACTATGTATAAACTTAATTAAATCATTGGTTTCCACACCATAATCTGTATAGAATTCTTTTGTTTTTCTGTTGTTGGTTGCAATCCATTTGACTATTTCTTTTTTATCAAAGAATTCTTTGTGTTCCATAATTTTTTTAAATTCTTCAAAGTGGGTTTCACGTAATTTATTTATGAAAGGATGATAGTAATCTTCAAGATAGTTTAATTCTTCTAGATATTTAAATATATTTTCTATATTTACATCTTCATAACTGTATTTCAAATATTTAGCTATAAATTCTTTATTACATCCTTGTCTTTTTAAATAAATACCCATATTTATATATTTTTCTAACGTGGTCAGATCTTTGTCCTTGTATATTAAGTTACCACAAAGAGTTGTAAAATATATAATGTCTTCGGTATTATTGTATAATAAAGAAATATGGCTTAATACTGGAAATTCTACTTTATTATCTTTAATATATTCTAAAATCAATTCTGATGTTATTTTTGGATTATCATATCCCTTAATTAATATATCTATCATTTAAACCTACTTTCTTTTAATTTCATAACCTAATTCTTTTAACATTTTTTCATTTTTTCTCCAATTTTTTGATACTTTAACCCAAAGTTTAAGAGTAATCTTTAAATCGGTCAATTTTTCTATTTCACGTCTTGCTTCAATACCTATTTGTTTTAATAAAGAACCGTTATTTCCAATTATTATTCCTTTTTGGCTATTTCTTTCAACATAAATATTTATATCATATTTTCTTTTGTCTTCTTTAGATTCTATATTAATTATTTCAACAGCAATACTATGAGGTATTTCATCACGTGTTTTTAATAGTATTTTTTCTCTAATAGTTTCTATTACTATTTTATTTACAGAAAGATCTGTATAATAATCTTCTGGATAAAACCATAGATCATTTGAAAGATAGTTACTACAAACTTCAAATATTTTATGAACGCCTATACCGTATTCAGCAGATATGGTAATTATTCCTTCAACTTCTCCTAATTTTTCTTTTATTTCAACTTCTTTATTTTCTAAATCTTCATTACTCATTTTATCTATTTTATTTAAAACAATGTATGTAGGTGTTTTAGAATTTTTAATATTTTCACTTACAAACATATCACCAGTTCCTATTTCTTTAGTACCGTCTAGAATAAATAAGATTAAGTCACATTCGTTAAGAGTTTCTAT
Source organism: Pseudostreptobacillus hongkongensis (assembly GCF_001559795.1). Lineage (NCBI taxonomy): Bacteria > Fusobacteriati > Fusobacteriota > Fusobacteriia > Fusobacteriales > Leptotrichiaceae > Pseudostreptobacillus > Pseudostreptobacillus hongkongensis. The sequence goes on from NZ_LOHY01000089.1 coordinate 10,353, forward strand.
GGCAAGGTTTGTCATATGTTCTCCAAGTAAATGTTTAGGTTTATGTATACCTGGTGTATCTATAAATATATATTGATTTTCTCCTTTGTTTGCAATTCCTCTAATTTGATCACGGGTAGTTCCAGCTTTATCAGAAACTATTGCAACTTTTTCTTCTATAAGTTTATTTATTAAAGTTGATTTTCCAACGTTAGGTCTCCCAACTATAGCTATAAATCCAGATTTCATTCTATTCCCCTTAATTTTAAATTTTACTTAGTTTAAATTATACATATTTTTTCTATAAATGTAAAATAGAAAATATTTATGTATACATATATATAATATATGTTAATAAAAAAGAAGCTGCTAAAAAGCAACTTCTATATTTATAAGCTATTAATGTTTGTGTCCACAACAACAGCTACATTCTTCTTTATCAGCTATAGCAGCAACTCCTGGTAATACTTTACCTTCTAAGTATTCAAGTGAAGCTCCTCCACCAGTTGAAATATGTGAGAATTTATCAGCATATCCAAGTTGGATAGCAGCTGCAGCAGAATCTCCTCCACCTATAACAGTTACAGCATCTGAAAGTTTAGCGATAGCTTCACAAACTCCTATAGTTCCTTTAGCATAGTTACTCATTTCAAATACTCCCATAGGTCCGTTCCATACTACAGTTTTAGCACCTTGTAATTCTTTTGCAAATAATTCTACAGATGCTGCCCCTATATCAAGACCCATTTCATCATCTTTAACATCATCAACAGATACAGTTTTGAATTCAACATCATTTGAGAATTCTTTAGCAACTATAGTATCTACTGGTAAGATTAATTTATCTCCTGCTTTACTTAATATGCTTTTTGCAAGTTCTAATTTATCTTCTTCAAGTAATGATTTACCTGTATTTTTACCTAAAGCTTTTAGGAAAGTGAACATCATTCCACCACCTATAATAACTTTATCTGCTTTATCTAATAAGTTTTCTATAACACCGATTTTATCACTAACTTTAGCTCCTCCTAAAATAGCAACAAATGGTCTCTTAGGATCATCAACAGCACCACCGATGAATTTTAATTCTTTTTCAACTAAGAATCCAACAGCACTTTCTTTAATATTAGAAGCTATACCAACATTTGAAGCATGAGCTCTATGAGCTGTACCAAATGCATCGTTTACATAAACTTCTCCAAGAGATGCCCAGTATCTTCCTAATTCTGGATCATTTTTAGATTCTTTTTTACCTTCAGGGCTTAAATCTTCAAATCTAGTGTTTTCAAACATTAAGATTTCACCATTTTTTAATTCATTAACTGCATTTTCAAGTTCTGCTCCTCTAGTTGCTGCAACAAATTTAACTGGTTTTCCTAATAATTCTTCTAATCTTTTTGCAACAGGTGCTAAAGTTTTAGAAACTTTATCTTCTTCAGTTTTAACTTTACCTAAGTGAGAGAAAGCTATTACTTTTCCACCGTTTTCTAAAATGTAATTTAAAGTAGGTAATGCAGCTTTAATTCTGTTGTCATCTTTAATAACACCTTCTTTTATAGGTACATTGAAATCAACACGAACTAATACTTTTTTACCATTTACATCTAAATCTTTTAATGTTTTCTTTGCCATGATAATTCTCCTTAATTTTAATATCTTTTGATAATTTCATCACTAAAATTATACCACTAAGCTACTAAATTTTCAAGTTATTTTATCAACTTAAGATTGACAAAAATTAGAAAAAGATATAATATTTTAATGAGGGAGGAATATTTATGTCTAGAATAGATTTTAATTATCATCATGATAAACATTTTAAAAATCAATATAGATCAAAGAATACTCTGATTATTTCTATAGTTCTTACATGTTTTTTTGCGTTTTTAGAATTTTTTGGTGGAGTTTTTAGTAATTCCTTATCACTTATATCAGATTCATTTCATATGTTTTCTGATGTTATAGCTTTGGTTATAAGTATGGTGGCTATATTTTATGCAAGTAAGAAACCAACAAATAAATTTACTTATGGTTATTTAAGAATGGAAATTATATCTTCATTTTTAAATGGTCTAGCATTAGCTTTGATTTCATTTTATATAATTTATGAATCTTTTGATAGATTTTTAAATCCAAGAGCTATAGACTTTAAAACTATGATAACTATAGCTATTGTAGGGCTTATAGTAAATATAGTATTAACATTAGTTCTTCATCATAGTTTAGAAGAAGAGGAAAATCTTAATGTTCAAAGTGCTATGTGGCATTTTATAGGAGATCTTGTTAATTCAATAGGAGTAATAATAGCAGCTATACTTATTAAAATTACAGGTATAGTATTATTTGATATTGTTATAAGTATAATAATAAGTTTAGTAATATTCTTGGGAGCTATAAAAATAATGAAAACTTCTATATATATATTAATGGAAGCAGTTCCAGATAATTTAGATGTTGATGAGTTACGTAAAGAGATATTGAAGGTGGATAATAATATAGAAGATATTCATGAATTTCATTTGTGGTCTATTTCAGAAGGAATGTATAGTTTATCTTTTCATGTAATATTAAAGAAATATGAAGGAGTAAATGATTATATATTGGTTGATAATATAACTAAGATGTTAAAAGAAAAATATGATATAGGTCATGTTACCATACAGATAGAAAATGTAGAAATAAATAAACATGAATAAAAAGAGCCAAAAAAACATATACCTCCAAACTTTCTAGTAATTTTAAATTTTACTGTTTAGTTTTTGGGTATATGTTCTAAACGGCTCTTTTTATTTAATAAAATAATTTTAATAGTATTGTATGTATAATAGGAGCAAGTCCTACAGTAAATAATCCTGTAACTATTATAGCAAGTCCAGACATAGAACCTTGAATTTCTCCCATCTCAAGTGCTTTACTAGTTCCTACAGCATGTGATGTAGCACCTAAAGATATTCCTTGAGCTATAGGATGATGTATTTTGAATATTTTAAATATCATTTCTCCAAATATAGCTCCAATATTTCCACATATTATTACCATAACAACTGTTATAGCTTGTATACCTTGAATTTGTTCTGATACTCCAACTGCTATAGCTGTTGTTACAGATTTTGGTAAAACCGAAGCTAATATTTCTTGATTTATATCAAGTAAAGCCATAGAAAGTCCAAGTAATGCAGTTAGTATAAAAGTTGAAAAACCTATACTAAATAATATTTCTTTATAGTGTTTTTTTAATAAATCAAAGTTCTTGTAAAGTGGTATTGCAAGAGCTACAGTTGCTGGTATTATTAATCTATTGAAAATTTCAGCACCTATGTAGTAATTATCATATGGTATTTTAAATATTTCCAAGAATGCTATAATAAATATCATAGAAACAACTAAAGGATTAAATATTGAAATATTAATCTTTTTACAAAATTTTCTAGATAGAATAAATATAATTAGAGTTAAAAACATCCCAAATAGAGGATCTTTAGTTAATTCAATTAAATTCATTTTTTATCACCTCTGTGTATTAAATGTTGTGTTAATTTACCAACAAATATTAATGAGATTATAGTAGATACAAAACAAATTATTGCAAGTATAAACCAAATATCACGTATCTTTGAAAAGTTAGTTATAATAGCAACCCCAGCTGGAATAAATAATATAGCTAAATTATCCGTTAAAAATTTTGAAGTTGTTTCAACTCCATCAAGTTTTACAATTTTAAATTGTAAAGCTAAAAAGAATAATATTAAACCAACAACACTTCCTGGAACTGGAATACCAGTTAATTTAGTTATACTTTGACCTAAAAATGAAAATCCCATAATGTATGTTAGTTCTAAAATAATATCCATTGTGTACCTTCTTTCTTATTTATAATTTTTCTAATAAGTAATTTATAGACTTTATAAACTCAAGTTTAGTAAAAGGTTTAGATATTAAACTTCTTGCACCTGCATTTAGAGCTAATTTTTGATAATAAGGTATGAACAACATAGAAGAGCAAATTAATACATTTGCATTTTTATCTTTTTCCATAATTCTTTCTGTTGCTTTTAATCCATTTAGTACAGGCATATTAATATCCATGATAACGATTACAGGGTTATATTTTTCATATTGCATAATTCCTTCAAGACCGTTACATGCTTCATATACAGTAAACTTATATTCTTCTAAAATTTCTCTAATATTCTTTCTTATGTATGAGTTATCATCCACAACAAGTGCAATTTTATTCATATTTAAACCTCCAAGTTAAATATCTCAACTATTTTCTTTGCTTCTCCGTCGTTATCGTTAGTGTCTATCATTTCAAGTTCTGGAGCTTTTTCTTTTAATAAATATATAGCATTACCCATAACAAATCCACGTCCTACTTCTTTTAACATTTCATAGTCGTTTAATGAATCACCAAATGCTATAGCTTCTTCAAGTTTTATGCCATCTCTTTCTAAAACAAGTTTAGCAGCTTTTGCTTTATCTGAATCAGTAGAGAAAATTTCAAGGCAATTTTCTCCTACAAAGACCATATGTAAATTCTTGTTTGTTATCTCTTTTTGTAGTTTTTCTCTTAGTTTTAATAAACCTTTATGTTCACCTATAAAATGCATTTTATTAAATGTTTTACTTCTAAATTCTTCTTCAGATACTGTTGTTGGGAAATATGGTTTATCAGGTCTGTGAGTTCTGTAATATATTTCAGCAGCTCTATCAACAACAAGCCATATATTTCTGAAGTAACCATTTATTAATAGATCTTCACCACATGACTTATAATCTATTGAAGCTATTTCTTTTACAGTTTCTAAATCAAGAGTAGAATTGTGTATTTCATTTCCATCTTCATCTAGTATTCTTGTTCCATTAACAGTTATTAAAGGTATTTTAACTCCTATAGATTCAGCTATTTCTTGAGTACTTGCTTGTAATCTTCCTGTTGCTATATAAAACTTGTATCCATTTTTTACTAATTTTCTTATTACTTTTTTTGTGTATTCACTTACTACATGTTCATCATTTAGTAAAGTTCCATCTAAGTCAGTAACTACTGCTTTATACATAATTTCCCCTTTCAATCATAATATCTTAAATTATATCTCAATATCACAAAAAAATCAAATATGTGGTATAATAATATATATAGAAATATTGAGATTAAAAATGAGGTGAACTATGAAAATAGAAGAATATTCTATTAATAAAAATGAACAAAATATGAAATTGGAAGATAAGATAGAGCTTCCTACAGTCTACACTGTTAAAATTTTAGACGATAGTTTTTTAAGACTTAAAATGGAAAGAATATTTGAAGAATTAAATCAAAAAGAACTTGCAAAATTTGCTTTAAGTAATGCTAAAAGATTTTTAGACTATTTTGATGATGAACTTAAAGATGACAAAAGAATACTAGAGGCAGAAGAAATGTTTAATAAATACTTGAAAGATGAAATTAGTTCTATAGATATGAGAAAAGCATCACTAGTTGCTAATAAACTTGATAAAGAATCTAAAACTGAAATAGGTAAACATGCTGCACGTAGTTTTGCACAAGCTATAGGTTCAACACATATGAGGGCTAATGCTATAGCTTCAACAGATAATATGATAAGGGTTATAAACCTTATTCATGAAAATGATATAGAGGCTGCAACCAATGAAAGAAAAAAACAACTAGAACTTTTAAATGAAATGACAAAATAAATTCCACATTGTAAAACTACAAACCTTTTTAAAGAGCTAGATGCATTGTAAAAACTAAGCAAATGAGTATTTAAACAAAAAAAAGATGTTAAAATAGTAACTATGTTGACAATAATTGATTTTGGAATTAAACTAGTATTGTAAGTAGACATAAATCACGGAGGTTTATAATGAAAAATTTAGAAAAAAAAGATTTTTTAGAAATGTTTAAACAAATGCAAGAAATAAGATTATTTGATCTTAAGGTTGCTCAACTTGTTAAAAAAGGAAAAGTACCAGGAATGACTCACTTTTCTGTAGGGGAAGAAGCTGCAAGTGTTGGGGCTATGTATGCTTTAAATCCAGATGACTATATAACATCTAACCACAGAGGTCATGGACAAGCTATAGCAAAAGGAATAGACTTAAATGCTATGATGGCTGAAATATTAGGTAAATATACAGGTATATGTAAAGGTAAAGGTGGATCAATGCATATAGCTGATGTTGATAGTGGTAACTTAGGAGCTAACGGTATAGTTGGTGGAGGACATGGTATGTCAGTTGGAGCTGCTCTTACTCAAAAAATGAAAAATACAGGTAAAATAGTTGTATGTTTCTTTGGAGATGGAGCAACTAATGAAGGAAGTTTCCATGAAGCAATGAATATGGCTTCAATTTGGAAATTACCAGTAATATTTTATTGTATAAATAATGGATACGGAATAAGTGCTAATATTTCAAAAATGGTAAATGTAAAACATATACATGAAAGAGCAGTAGCTTATGGTGTTCCAGGAATGTTTATTGAAGATGGAAATAATGTATTAGATGTATATAACAAATTTACTGAAGCAGTTAAATATGTAAGAGAAGGAAATGGTCCTGTACTTATAGAAAGTATTACATATAGATGGCTTGGACACTCTTCTTCAGATCCAGGAAGATATAGAACTCGTGAAGAAGTTGATGAATGGAAACAAAAAGATCCAATAGAAAATTTAAGAAAATATTTATTGGAAAATTCTATAGCTAAAGAACAAGAATTATTAGATATAGAAGCTAGTGTTAAACAAGCAATAGAAGAAGCAGTGGTATTTGCTGAAAACAGTCCATTACCACCACTTGAAACAGCATTTGAAGATATATATGCAGACTAATTAAGAAAGGGCTTAAAAATAAATATGGAAACAAAATTAATGTCATTTAGAGATACAATAATTTTAGCTATGTCAGAGGAAATGAGAAGAGATCCTGATGTAATATTAATGGGGGAAGATGTTGGAGTATTTGGTGGAGACTTTGGTACTTCAGTAGGTATGATAGAAGAATTTGGACCTGAAAGAGTAAGAGACTGTCCTATATCAGAATCAGCTATATCAGGAGCAGCAGCAGGAGCAGCTATGACAGGATTAAGACCTATAGTTGATATGACTTTCATGGATTTCGTTGTTATAGCAATGGATAATATAGTTAACCAAGCTGCAAAAACTAGATATATGTTTGGTGGAAAAGGAAAAGTTCCTATGACTATTAGATGTGCTGCAGGAAATGGAGTAGGATCAGCAGCTCAACATTCACAATCACTTGAAAGCTGGTTTACACATATTCCAGGATTAAAAGTTGTAGCTCCAGGAACTCCAAGAGATATGAAAGGATTATTAAAAGCTTCAATTAGAGATAACAATCCAGTAATAATATTAGAATACAAATCAGAATTTAACCAAAAAGGAGAAGTTCCGGTAGATCCTGAATTTGTTATTCCTTTAGGAGTTGGAGAAATTAAAAAAGAAGGAACTGATGTAACTGTAGTAACTTATGGAAAAATGTTAACAAGAGTTATGAAAGCAGCAGATGAATTAGAAAAAGAAGGTATTTCAGTAGAAGTTGTAGATCCTAGAACATTAATACCTTTAGATAAAGAAATTATATTAAATTCTGTTAAGAAAACAGGAAAAGTTGTACTTGTAAATGATGCACATAAAACAAGTGGATTTATAGGTGAAATTTCAGCAATAATTTCTGAATCAGATGCATTTGATTACTTAGATGCACCTATAAGAAGGGTTGCAGGAGAAGATGTTCCTATGCCTTATGCACAAAATTTAGAATTTGCTATGGTGCCAACAGTAGAAACAATTAAAGATGCAATACGTAAAACAGTAAATAAACAGTAGAGGTGGAATAATGGAAAAACAAGGATTAAGAGCAACACCTGCTGCAAGAAAACTAGCTTCTCAATTAAAGTTAGATTTATCAGTAATACCTGGTAGTGGAGCTTTTGGTAGAGTGCATAAAGATGATGTTGCTTCATATAAAGAAGAATCAAGTGTTAGAATATCACCTGTAGCAAGAAGAATTGCTGAGGTAAATGGTATTGATTGGCAAGAATTAAAAGGAACAGGTGTAAGAGGTAAGATAATGAAAAATGATATCTTAGCACTTCTTGAATCAGAAAATAAAGATACTTATGTTGCACCTGCTAAAGAAAAAGATTATATAAATCAAGAAAAAACTAATGTTGAAGAAAAATTAGATGATAAGAAAGATAAATATGGTGAAATAGAAGTAATACCTATGACAGCTATGAGAAAAGTTATAGCTAAACGTATGGTGGAAAGCTATTTAACAGCACCAACATTTACATTAAATTATGATATAGATATGACTGAAGCGTTAGCTTTAAGAAAGAAAGTTCTTGAACCTATATTAAATGAAACAGGTAAAAAAGTTACAGTAACAGATATAATATCTCTTGCAGTAATTAAAACTTTAATGAAACATAAATATTTAAATTCATCTTTAACTGAAGATGGACAAAATATTATAGCTCATAACTATGTAAATTTAGCTATGGCTGTAGGATTTGATGGTGGATTATTAACTCCAGTAGTATATAATGCGGAAAAAATGAGTTTATCTCAATTAGTAGTTGCGTTAAAAGATGTAACAACTCGTGCACTTGATATGAAACTTGCGCCAAGTGAATTACAAGGATCTACATTTACTATAAGTAATTTAGGAATGTATGGGGTGTCTTCATTTGGACCTATAATAAATCAACCTAACTCTGCAATTTTAGGAGTAAGTGCTACAGTAGAAAAACCTGTTGTAGTAAATGGTGAAATTAAGATAAGACCTATAATGAGTTTAGGTCTAACTATAGATCATAGAGTGGTTGATGGTTTAGCTGGAGCTAAATTTATGAAAGACTTAAAAGAATTATTAGAAAATCCAATAACAATGTTGATATAAAGGAGATAAAAGATGGCATTAGAAGTTATCATGCCCAAAGCTGGTATAGATATGACAGAAGGGCAAATAGTTAAATGGAATAAAAAAGTTGGAGAATTTGTTAAACAAGGTGAAATACTTTTAGAAATAATGACAGATAAAGTTAATATGGAACTTGAAGCAGAAGAAGATGGATACTTATTAGCTATATTAAAAAATGATGGAGAAACAGTACCAGTAACTGAAGTTATAGGTTACTTAGGAGCAGAAGGAGAAGCAGTTCCTACTGCAGGAGCACAAGCAGCTCCAGCTGAAAAAGTAGAAGAAGCACCAGTAGCACCTAAGGCTGAAGAACCAGTAAAAACTAAGAAAAGTGATGACGCTTATGATGTAGTAGTTATAGGTGGAGGTCCTGCTGGATATGTTGCAGCAATTAAAGCAGCACAAATTGGTGCTAAAGTTGCAGTTGTTGAAAAATCAGAACTTGGTGGAACTTGTTTAAATAGAGGATGTATACCTACAAAAGCATACTTACATAATGCAGAAATTATAGAAGGAATAGGTCATGCTGCTGCGCGTGGTATCATGATAGAAAATCCTAAATTTACTGTAGATATGGATAAAGTATTAGCTATGAAATCAAAAGTTGTTAAAACTTTAGTTGGTGGAGTAGGAGCATTACTTAAGAGTAATGGTGTAGATGTATTTAAAGGTATAGGAAGAATTACTAAAGATAAGAATGTATTAGTTGATGGAGCTAAACTTCTTGAAACAGATAAGATAATCTTAGCTGGAGGATCTAAAGTAAGTAAAATCAATATACCTGGTATGGATTCTAAACTTGTTATGACAAGTGATGATATATTAGAATTAAATGAAGTACCTAAAACATTAGCTGTAATAGGTGGAGGAGTTGTAGGAGTTGAACTTGGTCAAGCATTCTCAACATTCGGATCTAATGTAACAGTAATTGAAATGATGGATAGAATAGTTCCAGGAATGGATGCAGAAGTTTCAAATACTTTAAGAGCAGCTCTTGAGAAAAAAGGTATGACTATAATGACAGCAACTAAACTTCAAGAAATTATTGAAGAAGATGGTAAATTAAGAATTAAATTAGAAGGAAAACAAGACTTAATAGTTGATAGAGCTCTTCTTTCTATAGGACGTGTACCAGATCTTGAAGGAATTGGAGAAGTTGAATTTGAACTTGAAAGAGGAAAAATAAAAGTTGATGAATATATGGAAACTTCAGTTAAAGGAATATATGCACCTGGGGATATAAACGGAACTAAGATGTTAGCTCATGCTGCATTTAGAATGGGAGAAGTTGCTGCTGAAAATGCTGTAAATGGAAACCATCATGTTGCTAAACTTGATTTAACTCCAGCAGCTATATACACTATGCCAGAAGTTGCAATGGTTGGATTAACTGAAGAACAAGCTAGAGCTAAATATGATATTTCAGTTGGTAAATTTAACTTTGCTGCTAATGGACGTGCAATTGCATCTGATGAAAACTTTGGATTTGTAAAAGTTATAGCAGATAAAAAATATGGAGAAATATTAGGGGTTCATATTATAGGGCCTGCAGCTGCAGAAATAATAAACGAAGCTTCATCTATAATGGAAATGGAAATAACTGTTGAAGAAATGTTAAAAACTATTCATGGACATCCTACATATTCAGAAGTAATGTATGAAGCATTCGCTGATGTATTAGGACTTGCAGTACATGCTTTAAAGAAAAAATAATAAAAATAATAAATATTAAAAGGTGATTTTTTGTAATCACCTTTTGGTGTATATACTAAAATAAGGAGAATAGACTATGATTTACATTATTAGCGATACAAATGAAACAGCTTTTAATATAGCAAGTGAAGAATATGCATTTAAAAAATTATTAAATGAAGATATGATTTTTATGTTATGGATAAATAAACCATCTATAATAGTTGGTAGACATCAAAATACTATAGAAGAAATTAATAAGGAATATGTTAAAGAAAATAATATAGAAGTTGTAAGAAGAATTAGTGGTGGAGGTGCAGTTTACCATGATTATAATAATCTTAACTATACTATAATATCTAAAGAAAATGAAGAAAAAGCATTTGATTTTAAGAGTTTTTCTGTACCAGTTATTAAAACACTTGAAAGTCTTGGAGTTAAGGCTGAATTTACAGGAAGAAATGATTTAGAAATAGATGGTAAAAAAATATGTGGTAATGCACAAGCATATATAAATGGAAGAATTATGCATCATGGATGTCTTTTATTTGATGTTGATTTATCAGTTCTAGCAAAGGCCTTAAAAGTATCTAAAGATAAAATAGAGTCAAAAGGAGTAAAATCTGTAAGAGCAAGAGTTACTAATATAGTTGAAGAATTACCTGAAAAAATAGATGTAATAGAATTTAGAGATTTACTTTTAGAGTATATGAAGAAAGAATATCCTGAAATGAAGGAATACAAATTTAGTGAAGAAGATATTAAAGAAATTAATAAAGCTAAAGAAGCTAAATTTGGAAATTGGGATTGGAATTATGGAAAATCTCCTGAATATAATATAACAAGAGGTATAAAATTCCCTAAAGGTAAAATTGAAATATATGCAAATGTAATAGATTCTAAAATAGAAAATATTAAAATATATGGAGATTTCTTTGGTATAGAAGATGTTGCCTATGTTGAAGAAGTTTTAAAAGGCGTGAAATATGAAAGAGAATTTGTACTTGAAAGATTAAATAGTATAAATCTTAGTAGATATTTTGCAGGTATAACACCAGAAGAAGTTGCAGAAGCTATAGTTGAATAGATAAATATAAGTGAGGAGCAAATTAAAGTTTGCTTCTTTTAATTTATATAAAATTAAAAATTAAATTTTATGTAGTTTAGTTATTTAATTTTGTAAAAAAATAATACTTTGAAAATGCTTAATTTATATGATTTTTTATTACTAATTCTAAGTTAGTTCTAATTGATAAAATATTAAAAATTTTATATACTTTATCTAACGTTAAGAGAAAATATAGAGGAGATAAAGATGAAAAAAAATATAAATAAAATTTTATTAGCATTAACATTATTACCGATAGTAGGATTTGCTGCATATAATGGGCAAAATTATAGTGATACACAAAAAATTTCAAGATATAAAATAGATTATTCTTATAAAGATAGAGTACAAAATATAACAGAAGTTAAGAATTTTTCTTTTTCAAATGTAAATAGAGTAAAACTTGAAGTAGATGTAGAAGGAATTGATGGATCAATTTCATTTAAAGTAGTAGAAGATAGAGGAAAAGTTGTTTTTAGAGCAGATAATCCATATGAATTTGAAAGATATATAGAATTAAATTCTTCAAAAAGCTATAAATTAGTTGTAGAGTTAAAAAACTTTACAGGAAAGTATGAATTTGAATTAGAATCTAAATAATATATGAGCATACGCGTATTTGTGTATGCTTTTTTATTGTATTAATTAAAAAAATTAGTATAATAATTTGTTATAATATAAGTGTTAAATTTGAAGGGATAGATAATGAAAAGGAAAATATTTGGTGAATTTAAAGAGGTTTTAAAAAATTTATATGATAATAAATTTGAATATATAATTAATACATCTATAATGGAAGCTGGAATATTAACATTAGGAGCTTTTGTCCTTGAAAAAATATTTGAATTAATGATGTATTTTGCAGGAATACATAATGTTACTCAAACTAATTTTTATAACATATTATTTCACCCAGTTAGCCTTATAACTTTAATAGTATATATCCTAATTATGGCTTTTATAATGTTTTTTGAGTTTTCGTTTATAGTATTTATGATATATGGAAAGTTTAATAATAAAAATTATTCAGTAAAAACCATACTTAATAAGTCATTTAATTCTATGAAAAGTTTAATAGGTAAACAATTTATATTCTTTTTAGCCTATTTTATTACTATGATACCTATACAAAATTTAGGTTTAAATTCAGTTTTAACCCAGGATTTATATATACCAAAATTTATAACAGAAGAATTATTAAAAACTCCTTCTAATGCGATTATATTTTTAGTAGCTATGGTAATTTTGATATATATTAATTTTAGATTATTTTTTGTTATACCTCTGACTATAATTTCTAGAAAAAGTTTAAGTGATAGTATAAAGGAAAGTTGGGAGATAACTAAAAATCATAAATTAGAAATAATTTTGATAGTTTTAATGTCAGAAGTAATATTTACAATAGTTTCAGGGATTATAGTGTTCGTTGTTATCTATATATTTGAAATTATTAATAGTAGTGGAAATAGTTTAATATTACAAACTTTATTTTTTACTTTATTACAAGCTGTATTTTTATTTTTTAGTGTAATGTCTAAATTAGTTATAGTAACAACATTAGTTAATATTATAGTTGATAAAAATGAGGTATCAAATGAAATTATTAATCTTGAAAGCAAGGAAAAAAGAAAGTTTAAATATTTCAATACATTTTTAACTATATTTACCATCTCTTTAATTATATACAATGGATATAATATATACTATACAGGGGTTAATGAAAATGTGTTAACTATTGCTCATAGAGGAGATGTAGAGTATGGAGTTGAAAATTCTTTAGAGGCTTTAGAAGGTGCTTTGAAAAATAAGGCTGATTATGTAGAAATGGATATAGTAATGACTAAAGACAATAAATTCGTTGTATTACATGATTTTAATTTAAAAAGACTTGCAGGAATTAATAAGAATATATATGATATGAATTTTGATGAAGTTGTAGGTTTAGAAATTAAACAGGGAGGATTTAAATCACACATTCCTTCATTTGAAGAATATGTAAAAAGAGCAAAAGAACTTGATGTTAAACTTTTAGTTGAATTAAAACCTCATGGTGAAGAACCAGATAATTATGTTGATTTGGTAATACAAGAATTAAAAAGATTAGGTATAGATAAAAAGTATAAGGTAATGTCTTTAAATAAGGATGTAATTGTAGAACTTAATAAAAAAGAACCAGATATTGATACAGGTTATGTAATACCTATACAATTTGGAAGTTTTAATAATATAGCTGTAGATTTCTATGTTATAGAAGATTTTTCTTTTTCAAATTATTTATTAAGAGAAGCTAAGATAGAAAATAAAAATGTCTTTGTATGGACTATAAATGATAAAGAAGATATGACTAGATATTTACAAACTGCAGTAGATGGGATTATAACAGACAATCCTAAAATGGTTAATGATGTAAAAAAAGAATTAAAAACTCATAATACATATTTTGACAAAGTTGCTAGAGAATTAGAGTTATAATATATTTTTTACCTTTAAAAAAATTGATTTTATACTAGACAAAAAATATTAAAAGTGTTAAAATATTAAAGTAAGTAATAACAATGAAGGAGAAGGAAAATGTCTAAAAAAGTTAGGGTTAGAATAGCTCCATCACCTACAGGAGATCCACATGTAGGAACAGCATATATAGGGCTATTTAACTATGCATTTGCACATCATGAAGGTGGAGAATTTATATTAAGAATAGAAGATACAGATAGAACAAGATTTTCTTCAGATTCAGAACAACAAATTTTTGATGCTATGAAATGGTTAGGATTAAATTATTCTGAAGGTCCTGATAATGGTGGTGAATATGGTCCGTATAGACAATCTGAAAGATTTAATATATATAAAAAATATGCTTTAGAATTAGTTGAAAAAGGTGAGGCATATTATTCATTTGAAACGCCAGAAGAATTAGAAATAATGAAAGAAAGACAAAAAGCAATGGGCTTACCGCCTATGTATGATAGAAGAAGTAGAAATTTATCTAAAGAAGTAATTGAAGAAAATTTAGCTAAAGGAATGCCGTATGTAATTCGTATGAAAATGCCACTTGAAGGTCAAACAGTGGTTGAAGATCAATTAAGAGGTAAAATTTTCTTTGATAATGATAAAATAGATGATCAAGTTTTACTTAAATCTGATGGATTTCCAACTTATCACTTAGCTAATATAGTAGATGATCATTTAATGGGTATTACACATGTTATTCGTGCTGAAGAATGGATAGCATCAACTCCTAAGCATATACAACTTTATAGAGCTTTTGGTTGGGAAGAACCTAAATGGTATCATATGCCATTACTTAGAAATGCTGATAAAACTAAAATTTCTAAGAGAAAAAATCCAGTATCATTAAATTACTATAAAGAAGAAGGATATTTAAAAGAAGGACTACTTAACTTCTTAGCATTAATGGGATGGAGTCTAGGTGGAGAAAAAGAAATCTTTACTTTACAAGAAATGATAGATAATTTCTCATTTGATAGAATATCACTTGGAGGACCTGTATTTGATTTAGTTAAACTAGCATGGGTTAATAATCAACATATGAGATTGAAAGATATAAAAGATTTAACAGATCTAGCTATACCATTTATAGACAAACAAGGTTTTGATATTTCTAAATTTAGTAGAGAAAAATTAGAAAGAATGGTAGAAATTTCAAGAGAAGGAACTCATACATTAAAAGAATTAGCACAAAGTTTAGATGTATTCTTTGAAGATGAGTTTACTCTTCCAGTAGTTACTGAAGATATGAACAAAAAAGAGAGAAAATCAGTAGAAAGAGTACTTGAAGCATTAGCTAGTGAAGAAGGTAAGAAATCTATAAACTTATTTATAGAAAAATTAAATAACTTTGATGAAGAAATAAATGAAGAAGAAATTAAAGATATTCTACATAAATTACCTGAAGAGTTAAATGAAGGAATAGGTAAAGTTTTAATGCCATTAAGAGCGGCAATAACTGGTAAATCAAAAGGACCAGACCTATATTCTATAATCTCAGTTATAGGTAAAGAAAGAACATTGAATAGAATAAAAAATGTATTCTAAGAAAGGTATATAAAATGGCAAAAGTAAAAGCGAAAGACGCGATAAGAATATCATTTGGAGAAATATTAAATGAAAAACCATATCATCAAATAACAGTTAAAGAAATTGTTATGAAAGCAGGAGTTACAAGACAAATATTCTATTACTATTTCAGTAGCATGATAGAACTATTAGAATATTTTGAAGATGGTACAGTTGATAATATCCTTAAAGAAAAGAAAAAAATGAAAAAATTAAGTGATGCATATGATTTATTCTTTAGAGTTATGATAGAAAAAAGTAATTTAATTAAAAATTTAAATTATTCTGAATCTAAAGGAGTTTTAAGAGATGCACTTGAAAGAATGGCAAAACATCTATACTCAAGAATATTAACAGATGTATTTGATAAAACAAGAGTTTCAAATAGAGATAGAGAATTTTTAATAGGATATTATACTTATGGATTTGCATCAATACTATATGAATGGGTGCAAAAAGGAATGGATCCTAATTATCAATATTTAGTTAAAAACTTAAGTGCTTTAGTAGATGATAGTTTACCAGAAGTAGTAAAAAGATTTGAAGAATTATAGAAAAAAGAAAGTTAAAAAAGTAGGATAAAGACATTTTATAGTCTATTCCTACTTTTTATATTTATTCAGATTTTTTTGATAATCCTAAAATTAGTGCTCCAACTATACTTCCTATAATTATAGCCATTAAGTATAAGAAGAAATTAGAACTTAATAACATTACTAAGATTCCACCATGAGGAGCAGGAATTTTAATGTTATAGAACATAGTTAATGCTCCAGCTATTCCTGAACCTATAATACATCCTGGTAAAACTCTTAAAGGATTAGCGGCAGCAAATGGTATAGCACCTTCAGTTATAAATGATAATCCCATAATATAGTTTGAAAGTCCAGCTTCTCTATCTTCTTTGTTATATTTATTTTTAAATATTGTAGTAGCAAGAGCAATAGCAAGTGGTGGAACCATACCTCCAGCCATAACAGCAGCCATAGCACTTGAACCTCCTGTTGCAAGAGATGCTTCTAATGTTCCAGTACCGAATACATATGCAGCCTTATTAATAGGACCACCCATATCAACAGCCATCATAGCTCCTAAAACAAGTCCAAGTAAAACTCTTGAAGTTCCACTCATATTGTTTAAGAAATTAGTTAATGCAACATTTAGATAATTAGTTATTGGGTTTAAAACTAATAACATTACAAATCCAGTTATAAGAACAGTGATAAAAGGCATAAATAATATTAAGTTAATTCCTCTTAATTTATCTGAAACATTTCTAGTATATTTAGAATAAGCTTTAGTTAAGTAACCTGCAAATAGACCTCCAGCTAATGCACCTAAGAATCCTGAACCTTGTGATGCGGCTAAAGATCCAGCAACAAGCCCAGCAGCAAGAGCAGATTTTTCTCCTATGCTATATGCGATATATCCACCAAGTATAGGTACGAATAATCCAAATGCAGCTTTACCTATAGTCATGAAGCTTGCAGCAAGAGGAGCAGTAGAACCAAATCCTCCACCAACATTTGAGTTACCCATTAAACTATCTATTAAGAAAGCAATAGCTATAAGTATTCCACCACTTATTACTAGAGGAAGCATATATGATACACCACTCATTAAATGGTTATATAATTTTTTAGAATCATTAGATGCTTCTGATGCAGTTTTAGAATTTCCTTCAAAGTTTGCAACTTCACCTTTACCATCTAAGATATCTTGTATTAATTGTTTAGCTTTATTAATTCCATCTTTTGCAGAAACTTTAATAACTTTATGTCCGTTGAATCTTTCTTCATTAACAGATTTATTTATAGCAAGAATTACACCTTTTGCATTTTTTAAATCTTCTTTTGTAATTTCATTTTTTCTACCATCTGTACCATTAGTTTCTACTTTGATCTTTACACCCATTTCACGAGCAGCTTTTACTAAGGCATCACGAGCCATGAAAGTATGAGCTATACCTGTAGGACATGCAGTAACTGCAACAACATATTTTTCAGGATCTTCAAAAGTTTCATTTGTTTCTTCGTTTTCATTACCCTTAATTAATTCTATTACTTCTTCATAAGTAGATGCGTTAACTAAATCATTTATTTTATCTTCATCACCTATAATATCTGCAAGTTTAGTTAAAATATCTATATGTAAGTTAGCTTCATTTTCAGGAACTGCTATCATAAAGAATACTTTTGAAGGTTTTTCTTCTCCTTCACTGAAATCGATACCATCTTTAGATGTAGCAACTAATAATGCTGGTTTATTTACACTTGATGATTTTGCATGAGGAGTTGCAACTCCTTCTTCAAGTGCAGTGTGTCCAAGTTCTTCACGAGCTTTTAAATCATTTATGAATTTTTCATAATCATTAATGATATCCTGATTGAAACTTTTTGTCATTTCTTCTAATGCTTCTGTTTTATTTTTAGCTTTTAAATTAAATAAAACTTGATTTTTAGAAATTAAATTTTCTAATTTCATAAAATAACCTCCTGTATTTCTATATCTTTTAATAATTCATTGATTAATGTTTTTTCACCTATTCCATAAGAATAAGCTGTAGAAGAACCACATGCAACTGCAAGTCTTAATGCTTCAATATCATTGTAGTGATTATGATAAGCATAAGCAAACCCTGCAACCATAGAATCTCCTGCACCTATAGAGTTAATATATTTACCTTTTGGAATATTTGCTTTTAAATATTTACCTTTTTTAACTAATATAGCACCATTTGAACCCATGGAAACAAGTACATTTTCTACACCTTTTTCTATAAATTTAGAAGCTAAGTCATATAGTTTTTTATCATCGTTTATATTTTCACTAAATACTTCTTCTAGTTCCTTGATATTAGGCTTAATTAATACATTGTTAGATATATTATCAAGTAATAAAGACCCTCTAGTATCTAGAAATACTTTTGCAGAAGTAATTTTAGATAATTCATGATAAATATTTTTTTCTAGACCATTTGCAAGAGAGCCTGATAAAATTAGTATGTCTTTATCAGTTAATTTTGATATTTGTTCTTTAAGTTTTAAAACATCATTATCATTTAATTTTTCAGAAAGACCTGCAATTTCTGTTTCTTCTTCTTTATCATTTATTTTTATATTTATCCTTGTTGTTCCTTCGGTTTTAATGAAATCATGTCTTATATCCATTTCATTTAACTTTTCAAGTATAAAGTTACCAGTAAAGCCTGCTATATATCCTAATGCTATAGATTCTAATCCTAGATTTTTAAGCATTATAGATACATTTATACCTTTACCACCAGCTCTTAAATTGATTTCTTTTGATATATTTAGTTCGCCATTTTTTAACTCATCTAAATAGACATCATAATCAAGTGCTGGATTAAGTGTTAATGTGTAAATCATTTGTCCTCCTCAGTTATTAGCGTACAATCTTTTAAGTTAGCAAAGCTTGCGTTTGTTATTAAACCTATTTTACTTTTATCAGCTAAAATAAATTTTTGTTTTGACCTATTACAAACGGCTTCTTTGATTAAGGCTTCTTCTATATCAGGTGTACTAAAACCAAATTTATCATCCACACCATTTGATCCTAAGAAACATTTATCAAAATTAAAGTGTTCTAATTGTTTTATTGCATATGTTCCTATAATAGCTTTGGTAATTTCTTTAACCTTACCACCTAATAATATGAAGTTTATATTATTGTCTATCAAAGCTTCTATATGAGTTATAGCATTAGTTATGACAGTTATATTCATATTTTTAAGGTAAGGAATTAATTCAAATGTAGTAGTTCCAGCATCTAGGAATATAGTTTCATTTCTGTTTATATATTTTGAAGCATTTTTTGCTATAGATTTTTTTTGATTTAAGTTTTTTTTGATTCTTAAATTATACTCTATATCATTGTTATTATTACGAATTTCTATTCCACCAGATATGATGTTTATAAGCCCTAGAGTTTCCATTTTTTTCACATCACGTCTTATTGTTGCTTCAGATATATTTAAATTTTTAGCAATATTAGAATACTTTACATAAGTTTTTTCTTCAGTAAGTTTGTATATTAAATCTATTCTTTCTTTTTGTAAACTTTTCATTTTCACTCCTTTATATCCAAAGTATACCCCTATTTTGAAAAAAGTCAATGATAAAAATTGAAAAAAATGAAAAAATTTGAAAAATTTTTGAGAAAATAAAAAAAGGCATAAGCCTAAATTGGAGGCGATAATCAGACTCGAACTGATGTAAAAGGTTTTGCAGACCTCTGCCTAAGCCCCTCGACCATATCGCCATACTTATAAATATATTAGCACTTTATTAGAAAAAAGTCAACATTAATTGACAAAAAATGCAGAGTGAAATTTGAAA
>NZ_LOHY01000090.1 GCF_001559795.1 Pseudostreptobacillus hongkongensis
TTTCTTTCCCTTCCTTTTTTGCATTTCAAACTTCAAAATTATTTGTGCATTTGCCCATAAAAAAGGGAGAAACTTCAATCGTCGCTAATGTTAATTTTAAAGGGTTTGTTGATATTTTTCAACATTTTTTTCTTTTGTTAAAAAATCAAGAGTATTCTCAACCCTTGATTTTTAGATGCTTTCTTTATATTTAAGTGTTTTTGCATTTCAAATTACATGTTACCTTAAAGACAATTTATATCTATTAAAATATTGAAAATAGATATGAAATTGTTTAATTTAAATATTATTACATGATTTGAAATTAAATTTATATAAAATAAAAATGCAATCTTGCGACTGCATTTATATTCCATTGAACTATTATTTATTTTCTTTAATTTCAAAACCTGTTGATTTTAAAGCTTTAGTCCATTCTTCAGTTTCTTTCTTAAAGTTATCTAAGAAAGTATCAACATTATATCCTTGTATTTTAACATCAATAATTTTATCATCTTGTCTTATTAATCTTGCTACTGTTAAATCATTTGCATCAATTAAATTACCTATTATAGAGTAATTATCATTATATGCATCAACTCTTTGTAAAGTTATAAAGATTTGAGAACCGTTTGTATTTTTACCTGCATTTGCCATAGCTAGAACACCTGGTCTATCAAATTTTAAGAAACTAAATTCATCAGGCAATAAATATCCTGGAGTTCCTGTACCATCATGATTTGCACTTCTATCTCCTGCCTGAATAATATTATTAACATTTACTCTATGAAAATCTACGTTATCATAGTAATCATTCATAGCTAAGAACACAAAATTTGCAACCAATGTAGGTGCAGCTTCAGGGTATAGATATACTTTCATATCCCCTTTAGTAGTTTTAATAACTGCCTCTAATTTATATTCTTTTAATTTATTTAAGAATAATTCTCTTTCTGTAAATCCAAATACTTTTTCTCCTACAAAACTTTCTACAAATTTGCTTCCAGTTGTAGAACAGCTTATTAAAAATAGAGAAAAAGCAAATATCATTAATAATTTTAAAGTTTTCTTCATATTTTAAAATCGAGGTTGAGTAAATCCGTAAACTAAATTCTCAACATCAACTTTCTCCTTTCTATTAAAATTAAATATATGAAAATTAAAGTTTTCAACCTTTAAGTTCTCTTTTATTTTCATTTCTTCTTTTTCATTTAGTATGTTATCATAAACTACTAATAAATCTAACACTTCATCATCACCATTTACAACTTCAACAATATTTATAAGTCTTCTTGGATTAATATTTAGACTTTCTTTCAACACTTCATTTGCGAGCTTTTTATTAGCTATTGCATGATAAAGATTTGATTCTAAATTATTAAGTACTATTCCAAATACTATTTTAGGTTCTTTATATTTCTTAATAGTAATAACTGCCATAACCCTCCTTACTTATTCTGATCTCAATGCTTCCATAGGAGATAAACGTGATGCTTTTTTAGCTGGGTATATTCCAAATATTAATCCTGTACCACCTGAAACAAGTAAAGAAAGAACTAATACATTCATCTTAAGTATAGGTGTAATCTTTAAGAATAAACCAACTAAGAAGGCTAATGAATAACCAAATACAACTCCAACTATTCCTCCTATTAAAGTAAGTATAATAGATTCTATTAAAAATTGCAATAATATATGTCTATTTTTAGCACCTATGGCTTTTCTTAATCCTATTTCTGAAATTCTTTCAGTAACTGATACAAGCATAATATTCATTACCCCTATACCTCCTACAATTAAAGAGATTGCAGCTATAAATGATATGAATATAGATACTTTATCAAGTATTCCAGTTACTTCTTTTAATTGATCATTTATTGGTGTAATCTTATATATATCTTCTCCATTAGCTTTTTGTAATAAATATTTTTTTAATATATCAGTTGTCTCCGTAAGTTTTTTCTCATCTTTTACTTTAAACATAAAGTTTTGATTATATTGTTTTTCTTCAGCTACTGTAAATATTCTTGCTTGCGGTTGAGCTATTGGTGATTCTTTTTCTGGTTTTTGAGTAACTCCAATTATTGCATATTGTTTTGAATTACCATCAAAATCTTCATATTCCAATACTTTACCTATAGCACTTGCAGGATCACCATATATCAATTTAGCACTTTCATATTCAATTACAGCTACTTTAGCATTGCTTTCAAATTCTTCTTTACTAATATTTCTACCATAACTAACTTTATAGCTATATGCTGGCATATTTTTAGGACCTATTCTATGTTCATCTATATATATTTCACTTCCAAAAATACCGCCTTTATTTTCAGTATTATTTTCATTAGTATATATTCCCATAGATTGTGTTTCAAAAAAAGCAACATCTATATTAGGTAATTTTTCTATAGCTTCAAGATCTTCTTTTGTAAAATAGAAATCTCTTTCTACATTTCTTTTAGCAAGTTTTTTTGTATCTATATCAACCATTACTATTTTAGATAATGACTTAGTTAAATCACCAAGCAAATTATTTTGAAACCCTGTTCCTATTGATGATATTAAGACTACAGATCCTATACCAACTATTACTCCAAGCATAGTAAGAAAAGATCTAACTTTGAAAGATAATAAACTTTTTATTGATAATTTAATTAATTCAAATATATCCATATTATACCCTTCTTTCTAAAACTTGTTCATCTGAATTAATTACACCATCTTTAAGTCTAATAATTCTTTTTGCGTGTTCTGCAACATCTTCTTCATGTGTTACCATTATTATTGTAACACCTTGATCATTAAGTTCTTTGAATATTTTTAAAATTTCTTCTCCAGATTTACTATCTAAGTTTCCAGTAGGTTCATCTGCAAATATTATTTTAGGTTCATTTATTAATGCACGAGCTATAGCAACTCTTTGCTTTTGACCCCCTGACATTTCAACAGGTCTATGATTCATACGTTCTGCAAGTCCTACACTTTCTAAAGCTATTTTAGCTTTTTCATGTCTAGTTTTTCTATCAACACCTTTATACATAGCTGGTAATTCTACATTTTCTAATGCTGTAAGTTTTGGAAGTAAGTTATATGCTTGAAATACAAACCCTATTTTTTCATTTCTTACTGTAGATAGTTCATCTTCTCCCATATTAGATACATCTATTCCATCAAGTATATATTGACCTGTAGTTAAATTATCAAGACAACCTAATATATTTAAGAAAGTAGATTTACCACTTCCAGATGGACCCATTAAAGCTACGTATTCACCTTTTTCAACATTAAGATTTAGTCCTTTTAATACTTCAAGAGATAATCTACCATTTTTATAGACCTTAACGATATCCTTAACTTCTATCATTTTATTTTATCTCCTTCTTTATATACTCTTGATAAATTATTAAATACTTTATCTCCAGCTTGTAATCCAGACTTAATCTCATAAACAATGTTATTAGTTTTACCTAAAACAATTTCTCTCTTTTCTACAACATTTTCTTTATTAATAACGTAAACAAATGCTTTACCATTTTCATCAGTTTCAACATAAATTATAGGTATAGAAACTGCATCATTTAATTCATCATATATTATACTTAATTTAACTTCATCACCTGGTCTAAGACCTGAATTTTTCTCAAGTTTAATAGTTATCTTAGTTACTGCATCATTAAACTGAGTATTTTTTTCTGATATTCTTGAAATTTCAGAAATAGTACTTTCTATAGTAGTTCCGTCAGGTAATGATGTTGATTTAATAATAACTTTTTGTCCAGCTTTCATATTTTTAATTTTTGAGTTAGGTATTTGTGCTGTTATTTTCAAGTTTTCTACATCTACTATTTTAAATAAATATTTAGATTGATCAACTTTTAAATTTTCATCAACATTAGCTTCTGTTATAACCCCTGAAACAGGTGATACAATTTTATTTGAATAATCTTTTGAATTTAATCTTATATTTTGTAAATCAAGTTCTGCAAGTTTTAAATTATTACGAGCATTTTCAACTTCACTTCTTGAACTTCCACCAACTTTATATATTTCATTTAAATCATTAAATTCTTTTCTTCTTTGATTAACTGTAATTTGTGCTTTTTCTATATTTCCATTCATTTCTTGTACTCCAGCATCATCAAGTATAACTAAAGTATCATCTTTATTTACTTCATCACCTAATCTTTTATATACATTTTTTACTTTTCCAGCAACTGATGAAAATATTAAAACTTCTTTTTCACTTTCAACTTTTCCATCTACATCATAATTGAAAACTAGATTTGATTTATTAACTTCATATATTTGTGATGCATCAACACTTGGAATAGCAGAAGAACTTTTTGATTTAATAATTCTATATCCACCACAAACAATAAGTAATACAAGTATAGCTAATCCTATTTTTTTCTTTTTAGTCATTACATTCCACCTCTTTTAATTTTAGCAATAAATAACAATAAGTCTATTTTAGATTCTTCTAACTCTTTTTTAGCTTTTAATAAGTTAGTTCTAGTTTCAAGAACTTTGGCATAACTAAGTGTTCCTATTTCATATTTTTTATTATTAATAACTAATTCTTCTTCTAAATTAGATATATTAACTAAATTAGATGTATAATTGTATTTTAATCTATTATACTTACTAACATATTCATTAACCATTTTTTGTACATTAAGATCTAATTTATCTTCTTTTTCTTTTGCTAATTTTAAATTTTCATTTAATGTAGTATCTGTTTTAATAATTTCAAAATCTTTAGAAACAGAAACTCCAACATTAAATGATTTATTTAATATATCATAACCTACATTCGGTGTAATTTTAGGAATAGTATTCATAGCTAAATCTTTACTCTTACTTATTTTAGCTTTTGCAATATATAGTTTTTCTGATTTAGTAAATGTATTATCAACATATTTTTCTATTTCTTCTTTAGTTAAATTAGAACTTTTATCATATTTAAATTCAAATTTTTCATAATTTTCAATATCACTAGCCTTAAATTGAATTAACATATTTTCTAAATCACTTTTTTCTAATATATATCCTGCTTCTGCTAGTTCAATTTTTTTCTTAGACACATTATAATCATGTTGAGATATAGTCCCTATTTTATATGATTTTTCAAGTATTTCTAAATCCTTAGCATATTTCACAGATTCTTTTTGATAAAGATCTACTGTTGCTTTTTTTAATATATAGCTTTTATATAGATCTAAATTTTTATCAATTTTTTCTTCACGAGTTTTAATAAATTCTAATTTTTTTAGCTCAGCATCTAATTGTCCTTCACTAAATTTATCATAAAGAAATTCATTAATTGTTTTACTTGCATAAACCTTATGTGATGTAATTTTTTTATCTAAAACATTAAATCCTAAATCATAGTGTACAAATCCAAAAGTTAAACTGTTATTTTGAACTAATACATTAGGATTATTTGCATAATCTATTGAACTTGTAATATTTATATTATTAAAATCTAATAATTTAGCCTTTAACTTTTCTTTTTCTAAAGTTTCTATGTTATCATTATATTCCATATTTATTTTATCATCACTATATTCAAAAAGATTATTAGTACTATTTGCTAATACTAATGAAGGTATTAATAATAACAATATTTTTTTATTCATAATTATCCTTTCCTATTACCTTTATCGTCAAATTTAGTTCTTAATAATAATTCTGTTATAGCTATTGGTAAAAGTAATATTAAAACTTGTAAAGCAGTTATAGAAGATATATCAATTTTTCTTGCAAAACAAATAGTTAAAACTAGTGATACTACTCCAAAAGCTAGAAATAATTTACCAAATAATTTTTGAGCATATATCCAAGTTTCATTACTAATCTTGGCTCTTTTTGTTCTATAACCAACATTATTATTTATTTGTACTGGATATCTGTCTTTCATAAGATATCCTAATATTATCATTAAAATAGGCATAAAAACTAACATAGGTATCTCCTTTATTTACTTAACTGATTTCTTACTCTTTTTCTTTCATTTTCAGTTAGTAATTTCTTTCTAAGTCTTATATGATTAGGTGTTATTTCAACTAATTCATCATCATTGATATATTCAAGTGCCATTTCAAGAGTAAATACTTTAGCAGGTGCAAGTTTAACATTATCATCACTTCCAGCAGCACGCATATTAGTTAACTTCTTTTCTTTACATGCATTTACAACTAAATCATTTTCTCTGTTATGTTCTCCAACTATCATTCCTTCATAAACATCTACACCAGGTTCTAGAAATAATATACCTCTTGGTTGTAAATTATTTAAAGCATAAGCAAATGTTGTACCATTTTCCATAGAAATTAAAACACCTTTTCTTAAATCAGACACATCCCCTTTATATTTTTCATAATCATAGAATGTATGGTTTAAAATTCCTGTTCCTCTTGTATCTGTTAAGAATTCATTTCTAAATCCTATTAATCCACGAGCTGGAACTTTAAATTCAAGTCTAGTATATCCATCTGTTCCTTGTATTAGATTAGTCATTTCACCTTTTCTAACTCCAATTTTTTCAATAACTACACCTACATATTCATCTGCAACATCTATAGTTGCATATTCTATAGGTTCCATTACAATACCATCAATTTCTTTAAAAATTACTTTAGGTTTAGAAACTTGTATTTCATATCCTTCTCTTCTCATATTTTCAAGTAAAATTGAAAGTTGTAATTCTCCTCTTCCTTTAACAACAAATACATCTGGTGAATCTGTCATTTCAAGTTTCATACTAACATTATGATTTACTTCATGTGTTAATCTTTCAAGTATATTTCTTGATGTAATATATTTACCATCACGTCCAGCAAATGGTGAATCATTAACTATAAAGTTCATTGAAAGTGTTGGTTCATCTATATCTATTAAAGGTAATGGTTTAACATTATCTTTATCACAAATACTTTCCCCTATATCTACACCTTCTATACCAGCTATAGTAACTATTTCTCCTGCAATTGCTGTTTCAAGTTCTATTCTTTTTAATCCTTGATATCCATAAATTCTACTTATCTTAGATTTAACTTCTGTTCCATCTCTTTTAACTAAAACTATTTCTTGATTTTTTTGTATAGATCCATTATATATTCTTCCAGTTGCAAGTTTTCCAACGTATTCATCATATTCAATATTAGTAACTAACATTTGTAGAGGTTCATTTATATCTCCTTCTGGTTCTGGAACATTTTCAACAATTAGATCAAATAAATCTTTCATATTATTTGTTTCTGAGTGTAAATCTATTTTAGCTATACCATTTTTAGCTGAAGTATAAACAACAGGGAAATCTAATTGTTTATCATTTGCACCTAAATCAACAAATAGGTCAAATACACTATTAACTATATTTTCTGGATCTGAATTTGGTCTATCTATTTTATTTACTACAACTATAGGATTTAATCCATGTTCTAATGCTTGTTTTAAAACATATTTAGTTTGTGGCATTACACCTTCAAATGCATCTACTAATAGTAAAACTGAATCAACCATTTTTAAAATTCTTTGTACCTCACCACCAAAATCAGCATGTCCCGGTGTATCTACTATATTTATTTTATAATTATTATATGTTATAGATGCATTTTTAGAAAAAATAGTAATACCTCTTTCTCTTTCTATGTCGTTACTATCCATAACTCTTTCTTGCAATTTCTCATGTTCTGAAAAAGTTCCTGACTGCCTAAGTAAAGCATCTACTAAAGTTGTTTTCCCATGATCAACATGAGCAATTATTGCTATATTTTTTATTTTCATTTTAATTACCTTTCTTTAATTTATATGCATTCATTATAACATTTTTATAACTTTAATTTCAACACTTGTATATTTAGTGTTTATTTTCTTTTAAATCTATTTTACTATCTCATCTATATATTTATATTATTAAAAAATTAGAATAATATTAGTCTTTATTTTTATTATAATAAACATACGAAAATATTGTTGAAAGTATAACTAATACTAACACAATGAATGAAGTCCAAAGTGCAAAATTAGGAATTATAAATACTCCTGGTAAATATATTATTGCAAGTATTATAGATAAGTATCCTAAAAATCTATGTGTTGCATTCCAAGTTGATACATTCTTTAAAGTCCAAGGTACTCTAAGACCTATATTTTTATTCATTGGTAATTTAGGTGCTAAGTTTCCTAAAATAAGGAATAAAATAAATATTAATGTAGCATATATATATTTAAAATTATTTGAATCTAGTTTATTATTTTTACTAGTTATTGTTAGTACAAAGAAAAGTATAGTTATCACACTACAAATTATTAAGAATATTTTTAAATTCTTAAATTTAGGATTATCCTTACTAACCTCTGTTATATCTTCTAAATTAAAATACATAAATATTGACATTGCCATTAAGCAAAGTCCTGATAAAATTAATTTTAACGATTGATCACTTATTAAACTTAAAATTACAAAAAATGCAATAACAAAAACATATAGTATTAATTTTGAATTATTTTTCATTTTTATCACCTGTCTTTTTAATATATTTCATATAAATACTTAAAATTATAATTGGTCCAAATACCCATAAAAACAATATAACCACATTATATGTATATAAATTTTTAAAGAATGGTGCAATAATAACATTTAAAATTGCCATAAATATAGAATAGTATCCAAAAGCTCTTTCATATTTAACTTTTACATCAGGATTATTATATAAAGTTTTAGTTAAATAATCATTAGTTTTTCCTCTTGGAGTTTTAGTAGCAATACTTCCTATAACTATCATCATTAATGAAAAAACAGTGGTAATAATATATTTGTATAAAATTGGTAAACTATTAATATCCTCATCAAAAAAGCATACTAAAAGAACAACAAATACTATAGGCATTAATTTAATATTTAAAATATTTGATTCTTTAGATTTTGGATCAGTATAATCAATTTGATAAATTTTATCATAATAAAAATAAGAAAATATACAAAAAACTGCCATTTCTAATGTTAATACTAGTACACGAGTTGAAATATCATCAATAAGATGTCTGCTTTCCACCATAAATATCAACCCAATAATATTTATCCATTGATATACATTAAGTTTTTTATAATAATTAATTATTGCCTTCAGCATCTTCATCACTTCCCTTAACATTTAATAATCCTGTAATTCCAACCATTAGTTCCTGCAACACAGATAAATTTAATGAATATATTATCTGATTTGCACGCTTTTCAGCAACTATAATTTCAGCTCTCTTCAATATATCTAAGTGTCTTGAAATTGATGGCTGAGAAATCTCAAATTTTGCTGCTATTTCTCCAGCTGTTAGATTTTGCCACTTTAATAGTTTAATTATTTCTCTTCTATAAGGGCTTGCTAGAGCTTGAAAAAAGTCATCATTCATAATTTTTTCCTCCTCTATTTTAGTATTTAGCAATATAGCTATATTCCTTAATTTAATTATAGCTATATTTATATTAAAAGTCAAGAAAAAAAATAAAATGAGACATAATCTCATTTTATCCACCTAAATATGCTTTTTTAATGATAGGATCATTAATTAAATCTTTTCCGCTACCTTCTAGAACTATTTCTCCCGTTTCTATAACATAAGCTCTATCAGATATTTCTAGTGCCATTTTAGCATTTTGTTCAACAAGTAAAACAGTCACTCCATTTTCTTTATTTATTCTTTTTATAATTTCAAAAATTTCTTTAACAAGTAGAGGTGATAATCCCATTGAAGGTTCATCTAATAGTATTAGTTTAGGTTTAGACATCAATGCTCTACCAATAGCTAGCATTTGTTGTTCCCCTCCACTCATAGTTCCTGATAACTGATTTTTACGTTCAAGTAATCTAGGAAATAGGTTAAATATTTTTTCTACTTCTTCATTAAATTCAGATTTACTTCTTGTATAAGCTCCCATTTCAAGATTTTCAAGAACAGTTAAATCAGTAAAAATTCTTCTTCCTTCCGGAACATGAGCCATTCCTTTACTTACTAATTTGTGTGCTTTTATATTAGTTATATTCTCACCATTTAAAACTATTTCTCCAGATTTAATAGGTAAAACATTAGATACAGAATTTAATATAGTTGTCTTTCCTGCACCATTTGCACCAATGAAAGAAACTATTTCTCCTTCTTTTATATTAAAACTAATATCTTTAATTGCATGTATCTTATCATAAAAAACATTTATATCATTAACTTCTAATATTTTCATACTAATCTCCTAAATAAGCTCTAATAACTTCAGGATTATTTTGAATTTCTAACGGTTTCCCTGTAGCTATAATCTCACCAAAATTTAATACATATAGTCTTTCACAAATTCCCATAACAAGTTCCATATCATGTTCAATTAAAAGAATTGAAATCCCAAATTTATCTCTAATATATTGTATTATATTCATCAATTCTTTAGTTTCATTAGGATTCATTCCTGCTGCAGGTTCATCTAATAATAAAACTTTTGGTCTACAAGCCAGGGCTCTTGCTATTTCTAATTTTCTCTGATTTCCATAAGATAGTGAATCAGCTCTTTTATCAAACATTTCATCTAAATCAAACATAGATAAATATTTTAATGCTTCTTCTGTTATTTTTGATTCAGTTTCTCTAAATTTTTTAGTTCTAAATACAGAATCAAATATAGAATAATCCTTTTTTTGATCTATAGATATTCTAATATTATCAAGTACTGATAACTGTTTAAATAATCTAATATTTTGGAAAGTTCTAGAAATTCCCAAACTAACTCTTTCATTAGTTTTGATATTAGAAATATCTTGATCTGATAGAACTATTTTACCCTCAGTAGGTATGTATACTCCTGTAAGTAGGTTAAATAATGAAGTTTTACCTGCACCATTAGGTCCTATTAATCCAACTAATTCATTTTCTTTTATTTCTATATTAACATTATTAACAGCTGTTAACCCTCCAAATTTAATAGTTAAATTTTCAGTTTTTAGTAGACTCATTATTTCACCACCTTGTTCTTAATTTGTTTTAATTTCTTTAATAATGTTGGAATAGTAAATTCATTTGTTCCTAATATTCCTTCTTTTTTGTATATCATTAAAAGTATTAATATTATTGCATATATAAATAATCTATATTCTGAGAAATTTCTTAAGTATTCATTAAGTAATGTTAAAAATGTAGCTGAAACAACTGCACCTGTAATACTTCCTAATCCCCCTAAAACAACCATAACTAAAATTTCTATAGAAAATACAAAACCAAATTTATCTGGTGTTAAAGTTCCTAGATTATGAGCAAATAATGAACCACCAATACCTGCAAAAAATGCTGCCATAGTAAATCCAAATAATTTAGCTTTATTAATATTAACACCCATATTTTCTGCAGCTATTTCATTTTCTCTAACAGATAACATTAATCTACCTTTTTTAGATATTAATATCATTATCATAACAACAGATGAAACTACTACTATAATAAATGTATTTGTAAAATTAACTACACCAGGTATACCATTTAACCCTGCAGCTCCCCCTAAAAAATTAATATTTTGTATTATATATTTAACTATTTCACCAAATGCAAGTGTAATTATAGCTAAATAGTCCCCTCTTAATCTTAAAGTAGTGAAACCTAATAAAAATCCAAATAAACTTGCAACTATAGCACCAAATATAGTAACTATAACAAGATGTAAACTAGGATTTAAAGAATATTTTGAGATATAAATAGATAAAATACTAGCAGAATATGCACCTATAGATATAAATCCGGCATGACCTAAGTTTAATTCACCCATTACTCCTGATATTACATTTAAACTAAGTGCAAATAATACATAAATAAGTATATTAATATATAGTCCTGCCTTATAACTAAATATTCCTTCCCCCATTATAGATAAGAATAAAACTAAATATAATAAAATTATTAATAAGGCTGATATAGAATAATTTTTAACATTTATTTTTTTCAGATTATCTGAATATTTTTTTATATTATTATCACTCATATTACACCTTCTCCTTTACATTCTTACCAAATAATCCATTAGGTTTGAATAATAAGATTAATATTAGAACTCCAAATACTATTGTATTTGCCCAAGTTGATGAGATATATCCTTTTATATAAGTTTCTAATAATCCCATAACATATCCACCTACCATAGCACCTGGTATAAATCCAATACCACCAAATACAGCAGCTATAAATGCTTTAAGACCTGGCAATAATCCCATATAAGGATCAATTCTAGGATACATAAGTGCATACATTATTCCACCTAACGCCCCTAGTGCTGAACCTATAGCAAATGTTACTGCTATTGTAAAATCTGTATCTATTCCCATAAGTTTAGCAGCAACCATATCTTGAGAAACTGCTCTTGTTGCTTTACCTAAATTTGTATATTTAATAAATGAATAAAGAACTATCATACAAACTAAAGTTGTTAAGATTATAAATATACTTAAGTAACTCATTTTTATACCAAAAAATTCTAAATAAATAGTATTAGATAAAAATTTAGGGGCATTATTTAAACTTATTACTTTAGGTTCTGCTCCAAATAATATTAAAGCTAAACTTTCTAATAAAAAGCTAACCCCAATAGCTGTTATTAATACATTCATTCTTGACGCATCTCTAAGTGGCTTATATGCCAATTTATCAACAACTATTCCTAAAATAGCACAAAATACTATAGAAACAAATATCGAAGTAGTAAGTCCATACCCTTTTTCTACACATAAGAAAGATATATATGCTCCTACCATTAGTATATCACCATGAGCAAAATTTATTAATTTTACTATCCCATATACCATAGTATATCCTAGAGCAATTAATGCATATATACTTCCTGTTTGCAAACCATTAATAGTTTGCTCCAAAAAATTTTGTAACATATTCCCTCCAAAAAATATAGTGGCTCAAGAGAGCCACTTTAATTAAAACTTATCTTTTAAAACTAGTTTACCATCTTTAATAGTCATAAATGTAACTTGTTTTTTAGGATTTCTATTTTCATCAAATTCAAGTTTACCTGTAACTAAATCTATTTTTGATTGTTTTAAGGCATCTTTTATTTTTTCTGGATTATTTACATCATCAACTCTTGATAAAGCATCAACTAAAAGTGTTGCTGCATCATATCCTAAAGCATTAAACATGTCAGGATCTTTGTTATACTTAGCTTTAAATGCATCTATAAATTTAACATTTAGCTCAGTTGTATCATTTAAATCAAATTGAGTTAAGAATATTGCACCTTCAGTAACACTAGCAAAGTTTTTATGAATTCCATCCCAACCATCTGATCCAAATGCTTGAATATTATTTAATCCTAATTCTTTAGCTTGAGAAAGTATTAAACCTATAGTATTATAATAATCAGGCAATAATAAAACATCTGCATTACTATTTTTAACATTTGTTAATAATGACTTAAAGTCTTTATCATCTTTAGTATATTTTTGTTCTGTAAATGATAAACCAATTTCTTTAGCAACCTCTTTAAATTTATTAGCAACACCTACTGAATAATCAACTGATGTATTTGTTAATAAAGCAACATTATTAAATCCTTGTTCTTTAATATACTTAGCTAAAACTTCACCTTGGAAAGGATCTGTAAATGTAGTTCTAAATACAAAATCTTTTCCTTCTGTTATATCAAACCTTGTACCTGCTGGTGTAATAAATGGTATTTTAGCTCTTTGAGCAAGCTCAGCAGCTGCAAAAGTATTTGCTGATATTGATTCTCCTAAAATAGCATTTACCTTATCTTCAGATATCATTTTTTTAGTTATATTAACAACTTCTTGTAAATCTCCTTTAGTATCTTGAGTTATTAATTCAATTTTTTTACCGTTAACTCCACCTGCATTATTTATCTCTTCAATTTTTAATTCTACACCTTCTTTAATACTTATACCGTATTGTGATATATCCCCAGTTAGTGACTCGGGTAATCCAACTTTAATAATATCAGTTGTATCCCCCTTATTATTTGATGCAGCATTATTTCCACAGCTAAATAAAAAAGCTAATGATAAGACTGATAAAATTAATTTTTTCATAAATTCCTCCTCGTTTCTTAATTATACAGTAATTATATCACAATATATAAAATATACAAAATATTAATTTTTAATGTTAATCATATATATAATATATGATTAAAAAAAGTAGGTTAAATTAAATCAACCTACTTTTTTATTTTTCTATAACTTTTATACTTATATTATCTTTATTTTTATTAGCAATAGAAGATATTAAATGTCTTAAACTTGTTATTATTTTTCCATTTTTTCCTATTACCTTACCTATGTTTTGCTTATCTACTAATATTTCTATATTAATATTTTTACTTCCTTTAGAACTTAATTCATAATGATTTTCTTCATCTAATAAATTATCAAGCCAAAACTTAATCAAATCTACATAATACTCTGGCATTAAAGTTCTCCTTTCCATATTCTTTCTTCTGATATATGCATATCTATTCCAAATTTGATGAGCTTATCTATTAACATATTAACATCATTTACAAAAAAAGTATTTGTTAATATTTTAATAACACCATTTTTTCTATCTAATGTTCTTACTATAGCAAGTCCTTCATATGCTTCAACTATTTTATTTATAAAATCTATATTAGATTTGTCTGTATTAATTATATATTCATAACTCTGCATATTATACCTCATTTATTATTTTAATTAATTCTATATATTCATCTACACTAAGTTGTTCAGCACGTGTCATTTCACTTTTACCTAATTTTAAAAGTGAATTTTCAGTTAGACTTTTTTCTATACCTATAGTTTTTAGATTATTAGCTAAACTTTTTCTCTTACTTGAAAAACTAGCTTTTATAAACTCTACAAATTTATCAAAAGATATTAGCCTTTCATATTTCATATCTTTATAAAACTTAATTTTTATAAATGCTGAATCTACTTTAGGGATTGGATCAAAATACTTTTTGTCAACAGTAAATAAATATTCTACCTCACCAAAAAATTGTAATATATATGAAAATGCTCCCCTATTACTATTAGATCCTTTAAAAGCAAGTCTTTCCCCAACTTCTTTTTGAACCATCAAATATATATCATCTATATTTTCTCTAAAATCAATTAATTTATTTATTATAGGTGATGTAATATAGTAAGGAATATTTGCAACAACTCTATACATCTTTTCTTTTTCTAATATATTAATTAAATCATATTCTAAAAAATCTGTATGTACTAATTTAAAATTTGGATATTTTGAAAACTTTATATTTAATTTAGGAATTAAATCATTATCTATTTCAAATGTAATTAAATTAGCATTAGTTTCTAATATATATGAAGTTAAAAAACCTAATCCTGGTCCAATTTCAATAATATTATCATTTTCTGAAATATTAGTTACATCAGCTATCTCATTTAACAAATTTTTATCTTCTAAAAAATTTTGTCCATATTTCTTTTTATGATTATGTTCATTAATCTTCTTTTTCATATAATTCTAAATCCATAATTCCTATATAAGGTATATTTCTATATTCTTGTTTAAAATCAAGTCCATATCCTAATACAAATTCATTAGGAATTTCAAAGCCTGAATATTGAACATCTATATCAACAACTCTGTCAACTTGTTTATTAAGTAATGTACAAAGAATTACATTTTTAGGACCTCTTTTTCCTATTAATTGTAATACTTTCTTTAAAGTTAATCCTGAATCAATAATATCTTCTACTATCAATACATTTTTACCTCTTACAGAATAATCAAGATCTTTTATAATCTTAATATCTCTAGTACTTTCAAATTCATCACCATAACTAGATATTTCCATAAAATCAATTTTTAGAGGTCTTTTTATCTCTCTTATTAAATCGGCCATAAATAATATTGAACCTTTTAAAATACCAACAACAATGAACTCAGCATCATCATTTTCATAATCTTTAGTGATTTGTGCTCCAAGTTCTTTAATTCTTTCTTTTAATTGCTCTTCAGTTGCGACTTTTCTTATTATTCCTTTTTCCCAATCTTTCATTTCCAAATCCCTCTCTTAATTAATTATTATTTATGTTATTATACACCAAAGATAATTCAAAATCAAGAAAAAAGTGACTTAAAAAGTCACTTTTCCTATAAATGTTCTGGACCAAATGAATATGGTAATATTTCATCTACCGTCCACACAGTATACTTGTCTGTTTTAGAACTTGCTAAAACTATTCTTGTTTCATCATCAGAAAATTCTCTAATAACTTGTCTACACATTCCACAAGGACTTATAGGCTCTTCTGTATTCCCTGTTATAACTATAAGACTTATTTTTTTCATTCCCTCTGTAACTGCTGTAGAAATTGCATTTCTTTCAGCACAGATAGTTAAACCAAATGAAGCATTTTCAACATTGATTCCTTTATGTATATTACCTTTTTCATCTATAAGTACTGCTCCAACTTGAAATTTAGAATAAGGAACATAAGCCTTATTTAATATATCATTTGCCTTTTTTATATAGTCTCTAATTTCTTGATCTGTGTATTTCATTTCTTTACTCCTTAGAATTCAATTGCAGTATCTAATGCAAGTTTAATCATATCATTGAATGTTAATTGTCTTTCTTCTGCTGTTGTAGCTTCACCTGTAACTAATGAATCACTTATAGTTAATAATGTTAAAGCTCTTACTCCAAATTTTGCAGCAGTTGTATATAATTGAGCTGTTTCCATTTCAACACATAAAACACCAAATTTAGACCATTTTTTCCATCCATCTAAATCATCACCATAGAAAGTATCACTAGTTAAAACATTACCAGCTTTAAAGCTAATATTTCTTTCTTTTGCTAATTCATATGCTTTAAATGCAAGATCAGCATTTGCTGTTGGAGCATAATCTGCACCATTAAATCTTAATTTATTAATATTTGAATCTGTTGAAGCTGCAAGAGCCATTACAACGTCTCTAATTTTTACAGTTTCATTAGTTGCTCCAGCTGTCCCTATTCTTATTAAATTTTTACATCCAAATTCATTTATTAATTCATGAGCATATATTCCTATTGAAGGAACTCCCATTCCTGTTCCTTGAACTGATATTCTTTTTCCTTTATATGTACCAGTAAATCCTAACATTCCTCTTACATTATTATATTGAACTACATCTTCTAAAAATGTTTCTGCTATATATTTAGCTCTTAATGGATCTCCAGGTAATAAAATAGTTTCTGCTATATCTCCTCTATTTGCTCCTATATGTGGTGTTGCCATAAAATCACTTCCTTCTCTTTAATTTTTAATATTTATCTTTATCAACTTTGATACCTTTAATAATTTCTATTCCTGAACTAGTTCCAAGACGAGTTGCACCTAATTCTATATATTTTTCTGCAGTTTCTAAACTTTTAACTCCACCGCTTGCTTTAACTTGTGCATTATCACCAACTACTTTTTTCATAAGAATTACATCTTCAAAAGTTGCTCCTCCTATTCCAAATCCTGTAGAAGTTTTAACAAAATCTGCATTTGCATTTAATGATAAATTACATGCCAATATTTTTTGTTCAGAATTTAAATAACAAGTTTCTATTATTACTTTTAATACCTTATCACCTATTGCTTCTTTAATAGCCTTTATTTCATTTTCTACATAATGGCTATCTCCTTCTAATAATTTACCAACATTTATAACCATATCTATTTCAGAAGCACCATTTTTAATAGCTTCTATAGCTTCAAAAACTTTAGCCTCAGTTGTCATTGCTCCTAAAGGGAACCCAACTACTGCAGCTATTTTAACTTCACTTCCTTCTAATAATTTTTTACATTCTTTTACATAACAACCATTTACACAAACTGAATAAAATCCATATTCTTTTGCTTCAAGACATAATTTTTCTATATCTTTAGTTGTAGTAGTCGCTTTTAAAACTGTATGGTCAATATATTTTGTTATATCTAACATATTAATTCTCCTTTATTCTATAATATCTAAAATAGTTTTAACTTTATCTATTCCTTTATCATCTATTACATAAGCATCTAATACCATGTTTTTTGAATTTTCAACATTAGTTGGATCATTGTAGAAAATCTTAGCAATTAATTCACCTTTTTCAACTTTTTCTCCAACTTTTTTAAGTATTTCTATACCTACTGCGTAATCAAGTACTGATTCTTTAGTTTCACGACCTGCTCCTATTACCATAGCTGCTTTCCCAATTTCTTCAGTTTTTATTCTATGAATATGTCCTGAATTTAAAGCATATACTTCTAAAGTATTCTTAGCTTGTGGTAATAAAGTATAATCATCAACTATTGCAGGATCAGCTCCACTTTCTTTTATGAATTCTTTAAATACTTGTAGTGCTTTCCCTGAATTTATTACTTCATCTATTAAAGGATATCCTTCTTCTAAGTTCTTAATTACTCCTTTAGATTTTAGTGCAAGAGAAGCAATAGTATAAACTACTTCTTTTAAATCTTCAGACCAATTTCCTTTTAAAGCCTCTATTCCTTCAATAATTTCTGTTGCATTCCCTATATTATATCCTAAAGGTTCATCCATATTAGATAATACTACCTTAACATCACGATTTGCACCTTTACCAATAGCTATCATTCTATTTGCAAGACTTCTAGCTTCATCTATAGTTTTCATAAATGCTCCATCTCCAACTTTAACATCAAGTATGATAACATTTGACTGTATAGCTAATTTTTTACTCATTATACTACTTGCTATAAGTGGTATTGATGGTACTGTTGCAACAACATCTCTTAATGCATATATTTTTTTATCAAGTGGAACTATATTATCACTGTATCCCATAAGACCTACTCCAGTCTTATTAGCAATTTTAGTTAAATCTTCTTTTGTACTTGAAAACTTAAAATTCTTTATAGACTCAAATTTATCAATAGTTCCTCCTGTATGTCCAAGTCCTTTACCTGATAATTTAGCTGTTGCCATACCAAGTGCTGAAAGTATAGGTGCAATTGCTACTGTTACTTTATCTCCTACTCCACCTGTACTATGTTTATCAACTAAAAACTTATCTAAGTCAGGAAAAGTTATTATATCTCCTGAATCTCTCATAGTCATAGTAAATGTAACTAACTCTTCATCTGTCATATCTTGAAAATATGTGGCCATTAAAAATGAAGCCATTTGATAATCAGGAACTTTACCATCTTTATATGAATTTAAAAGAAATTTTATCTCTTCATCAGTTAATTTAATTCCATCTCTTTTATTTTGAATTATATCAACTACTCTCATTTTTCTGTCCTTTCTAAAACTATAATTATTTGTGAAAAAGAACAAAAACAGGCTTATATTGCCTGTTTTATTTATACTTAGGTTATCAGACTAAGTTTATTTTAATGGTCCTTTTTCTTCAACTTTTATTTTACCATCTTTAATATCTTGTTTAATTTGAGCAAGTTTATCAATATTTTCTTTACCAATTATATCTTTAGTAAATTCAAATTCAGTTGTATCTAAACCATCTTCTGCAATACCAATATATTTAATTCCACTTTGGAATTTTCCATCTATTAATTCTTTTATAGTGTCATAAACTCCATTATCAACTTTTTTAATCATAGAAGTTAATACAAGTCCTGGAACTTCAGAATCTTGATTTGAATCTACCCCTATTGCATATACATTTTTTTCTTGAGCTGCTTTAAATACTCCAGCACCTGATGCACCCGCAGCATGCATTATTACATCTGCACCTTTAGATATTAGAGCTTCTGTTAATTGTTTAGCAGCAACTGGATCATTAAATGCATCTGAACCATTTATATATGAAACTAATACTTCTATATTAGGATTTATATATTTAGCTCCTTGTACATATCCTGTAGCAAATCTTAATATAACTGGTGCTTCCATTCCACCAATGAATCCAACTTTATTAGTTTTACTCATAAGAGCAGCTAAAGCTCCTGTTAAGAATGTTCCTTCTTGTTCTTTGTATGATAATGATAATACATTGTCTTTACCATCAATAACATCATCTATCATAACAAATTTTTGATTTGGATATTCTTTTGCTACTGCATCTAATGCTTCAACTGATGTAAATCCTATAGCAATTATTAATGCATATTCTTCAGTTTGAGCATACTCTGTTAATTGATTTTTAACTTCAACTGAAGTTTCTTTTGGTTCATATTCAGAAACTTCTATCCCAAAGTCTTTAATAGCTCTTTGAAGTCCAGCATATGCTGAATCATTAAATGATTTATCACCTTTACCACCTGTAGAATATACTATCGCTACTTTTGTGGCTTTTTTATTTTCTGTTGTTGGTTTATCCTCAGTTTTACCTCCACAAGAAACTAAAAGAACAAAAGTAAAAAGAATAGTTAAAATAGACATTAGTCTTTTCATTTTAATTCCTCCTATTAAGTGTTTATAATATATTATACCACGATTTTAAAGATATGCAAGTATTAAAATTTAAAATAATTAATATAATTATACAGTTAATAATTTTACATTTAAAGTCATAAGTAAAAAAGAACATATAATTTTTAGAACTACGTTTATTTTCATTCTTTCATTATACAGTCTCTTATATCAAACACACATTTTATTTATCTTTAAAATATCCTCTAACAATAGGTGCAACTTCTTCTCCATATAATCTAATGGCATTCATAACATCTTCATGTTCCATAGACCCTATAGGTAAATGTGACATAAATCTATCTAATTTTAATTCTTCAACCATTTTTATTATCTTGTTGGCAACAGTTATAGGGTCTCCTACAAACATAGCACCATCTTCACTTATAGAATTAATATATTGTTCCCAAGTTAATTCTTGCCAATGCTCTCTATCTTTTGATACAGCATCCACTAACTGTTTTGTTGGATAATAGTATTTTTCAATTGCAGTATTTTTATCTTGATGTATAAATCCCCAAGAACTTGATGCAACTTTTAACTTATCAGGGCTATGACCAGCTCTTTCCCCCAACGCTTTATATAGATTAATAAGTTTTTTAAATACCATAGGATTACCACCTATTATTGCATAAGTTATAGGTAAACCTTTAAGTGCAATATTTATTGTTGAATCTACATTTCCTCCTGTTACAACCCATATAGGTAGATTTTCACTTCTTGGATAAACTCCTCTATTGTCTACATTATGAGTTAATTTACCTTCCCAATTTAATATTAAATTTTCTTTAATTTTTAATAATATCTCTAACTTTTCAGTAAATAATTCATCATAATCTTCAAGTTTATATCCAAATAAAGGAAAACTTTCAGTAAATGATCCACGTCCAACCATTACTTCAGCACCTCCATTAGACAAGGCATCTAATGTAGAAAAATTCTGATATACACGTATAGGATCTGCTGAAGATAATACAGTAACAGCACTAGATAGTTTAATATTTTTAGTTATACTTGCACCAGCAGCTAGTACTATTTCAGGAGCAGATACTGCAAAATTATTTCTATGATGTTCCCCTATAGAATAAATATCTAATTACACTATCAGCTAATTTTATTTCTTCTAATAACTCATTTAATCTTTCTTTATGAGTTAATGTTTTTCCAGTATTTTGTAATTGTGTTGTTTCACCAAATGTTGTAATTCCTAATTCAATTTTCATGAAAACCTCCGTTATCTCTCTTATGAATTAATTATATAACATTTTGGTTGTAATGTCAAAAGTTACAACAAATGCTAAAATAATAGGTATCACAATAGTGATACCTATATATTGCCTATTTTAAAGGACCGTTTTCGTCAACTTTGATTTCACCAGATTTAATCTTACCTTTTAATTCATCTAATTTAGAAATATTATCTTGTCCAATTACATCTTTAGTGAATTCGAATTCAGTTAATCCTAATCCGTCTTCAGCTATACCGAAGTAAGTAACTCCACCTTTGTATGTTCCATCTAATACAGCTTTAATAGCGTTAAATACTGCTACGTCAACATTTTTTAATTCTGAAGTTAATACTACTCCTTTAGCTTCACCATCTTGGTTAGAGTCAACTCCTATAGCATAAACACCTTTATCTTTAGCAGCTTGGAATACTCCAGCTCCTGTTCCACCAGCAGCGTGCATTATTACATCAGCTTTTTGTGAAATTAATGCTTCAGTTAATTGTTTTCCTGATACTGGGTCATTGAAAGGATTGCTTCCGTTAACATATGAAGTAACTATGTTAATATCTGGATTAATGTATCTTGCACCTTGGATGTATCCAGTTGCAAATCTGTGGATAACAGGAGCTTCAACAGCACCTATAAATCCTATTGTACCAGTTTTAGTCATCATAGCTGCCAGAGCACCAGTTAAGAATGCTCCTTCTTGTTCTCTAAACATTAAAGATGCAACGTTAGCTTCAACATCACTAACTTCATCAATTAAAGCAAATTTTTGATCTGGATATTCTTTAGCAACTGCGTCTAATGAATCTTTCATAGTGAATCCAACACCGATTATTAATGCATATTCTCCTGATTGAGCATATTCAGTTAATTGGTTTTTTGCTTCTACTGCTGGATCTTTAGGTTCGTATTCAGAAAATTCAATTCCTAATTCTGCTTTAGCTTTTTCTAATCCTCTGAAAGCTGAATCATTAAATGATTTATCTCCTTTACCACCTGTTGAGTAAACAATAGCTACTTTTTTTGCTACTTCTTCTTTTGGAGCTTCAGTAGTTGATTTACCACCACAAGAAATAAGTAATACAAAAGCAACTAAAATTGAAAAAATACTAAGAATTCTTTTCATTTTTATTCCTCCTATATTTGTAAGTAAGTTAATTATACAACTTTTTCTAATAAAATTCAATAAAAAAACAAATTTTTTTAATAATTTTAAATTAATAATGTTAAAACATATCTGACTATATTAAAGTTAATATTTAAAATTATAAAAAAAGACACTACATTAGTAGTGTCAAATTTTATTTTTCATATGGTTTACCACTTGCTTTAGGTGCTCTAGATTTACGTCCAAATGCAACTAATGCAACTATTGTTAATAAATATGGTATCATGGCTAAGAACTCTTGTGGTATTGATCCTCCACTTGCCTTAGTATAATCAGAAAGTGCTTGTCCAAATGCAAATAATAAACTTGCAAGTATAGCTCCTAATGGATTCCATCTACCAAATATCATAGCTGCCATCGCCATAAATCCACGTCCTGCTGACATATTATTAGTGAAACTTGCAAGTATAACTGTAGTCATATATGCCCCTCCAAGTCCACCAAATACTCCTGATGCTAATACACCTATATATCTATATTTATATACACTTATACCAACTGTATCTGCAGCTAAAGGATGTTCCCCAACTGCTCTTATTCTTAATCCAAGAACTGTATGATAAACAACATAATACGTTAATAATGCAAGCA
The DNA here is from genome assembly GCF_001559795.1 of Pseudostreptobacillus hongkongensis. Lineage (NCBI taxonomy): Bacteria > Fusobacteriati > Fusobacteriota > Fusobacteriia > Fusobacteriales > Leptotrichiaceae > Pseudostreptobacillus > Pseudostreptobacillus hongkongensis. The sequence continues at coordinate 23,422 of NZ_LOHY01000090.1, forward strand.
CATATATGAATAAAACTACAAGAGTTTTATTAGGATGTACTGAAGCTGCTGGAGTAGATCCTGAAACTTTAAATATAGTTTTAATTAAGTAAGATGTTGTCGCTACTGCGAATAAGTTTATCGCAACCCCACTTATAATCTGATCTCCTTTTAAGTGTATACTTATAACAGCATGTATTAATGAAATTAATAATCCAACTACCATACCTGATAATATTGCTAAATAAGGGTTACCTGTAAAGTAATTTACTACAGCTGCAGCAAATGCTCCTGATAACATAATTCCTTCAAGACCTATGTTTGTAACTCCTGATAATTCTGATAAACAAGCTCCAACTGCAGTAATTAAAACTGGTGGTGCAACTGTAATTGTTTGTATTAATAAAGTTTTAAGTGCTTCCATTATTTAGTCCCCTTTCTTTTAGCCAATAAGTACTTGAATAAGTTTTCTGCCGCAACTAAAATTATTATTAATGCTTGAATTATAAATACAATTTCTTTGTCTAAATTAAATTGTCTTTGTAATGTTTGTCCACCAATTTCAAGTGAAGCATAGAATATTGATGCAACCAATATTCCAAACGGATTATTTTTACCTAGTAATGCTATTGCAAGACCTGTAAATCCATAATCACTCATAATTAAATCTGTAAATCTATACTCTGCTGCTCCTCCTAGAACTCTTTCAGCTCCTCCAAGACCAGCTACTGCTCCTGCAAGACCCATAGCTATAAATGAAATAAGTTTAGGATTAATTCCCGCATTTTCAGAAGATGTAGGATTATATCCAACAGCTTTTATTTCATAACCAAGTTTAGTCTTTTCAAAGAAGAAATAAGTTAAAATAATTATTAATATTATTATTACAAATCCTAAGTTTAAGTTTTGTTTAGTATAGTTAAAGAAGAATAAAGGTAATCTTGAAGCTTCAAAAACTTTACTTGTTTGGTTATTAGAAGATGCTGGATCTTTTAATGGACCATTTACTGGATTTATTAAATATCTTTGTAAGTTAATCATTATATAGTTTAACATTATCGTACTTATAACTTCATTTATATTATATTTAGATTTTAAGAAACCTGCTAATGCTGCCCATAAGAATCCAAATAATCCTGCAACAAATAATGTTATTAAAATATTAGTAATTCCAAAAGGATCTATATATCTAGTAATTACAGTACCTGCAAGAACGGCTCCTAAACCTCCTGCAACTAATTGTCCTTGTACCCCTATATTAAATAATCCTGCTTTAAAAGCTATCATAACAGCTATTGCTGAGAACATTAAAGGAGTTGCGTAAACTAAAGTTTTAGCAAGTCCATTAAAAGGGAACTTAGGTGATGATTGATACAATGCAGTTTTAAACATTGCAAAGTATGCTTCAAATGGGTTAACACCTCTTGATAACATTATAGCAGCTCCAGCTAAAAGTGCTATTAAAACCGCTAATAAAGAGGGCAACATATTATAAAATGTTTTTTTAAACTTAGTCATTTAATTTACCTCCTGCCATTAATATTCCTAATTTTTCCATAGTAGCATCTTTTCTATCTAAAATACCTACTACTTTTCCTGAATACATTACAGCAATTCTATCACTTAAAGTCATAACTTCACTTAATTCTGCTGAAACAACAAGTATAGCTTTACCTTTTGTTCTTTCATGTAATATTGTATTATGAATCATTTCTATCGCTCCTATGTCAACCCCTCTTGTAGGTTGTGAAGCAATAATAAATTTATTTTCTTTTTCTAATTCTCTGGCTATAACAACTTTTTGTTGGTTACCTCCAGAAAGTCCTCCATAAATAACCTTACCATCAGTAGGTCTTATGTCATATTTTTCTATCATTTCACTTGTAGATTTATTAACTTTTTTAAAGTTTATAATTCCTGATTGAACATATTTTTCTAAATCTCCTAATATTAAATTCTCATTTACACTGAATTCATTAATAGTAGCTCTTTTATGTCTATCTTCAGGTATATGTGAAAGACCTTCTTCCCTAATTTTTCTAGGTGTGTTATTTAATAGTTCAAGTCCATCTATACTATAACTACCAGATTTAGCTTTTCTAAGACCTGCAAGTACTTCAATAAGCTCAGTTTGACCATTACCTTCAACACCGGCTATTCCTAATACTTCACCTTCTCTTATTTCAAAGCTTATACCTTTAACTTTTTCTGCACCTAAATCATTTAAGGCAACTATATCTTTTACTTCAACTAAAGTTTTACCAATTTCAACTGGTTCTTTTTTAATATCAAATAATACTTCTCTTCCTACCATCATATTTGCTATTACTTCTTTAGTTGCTTCGCTTGTTTTAAGATTACCCACGTCTTTACCACGACGTATAACTGTTATGTTATCAGATAAATCTAAAACTTCTTGTAATTTATGTGTTATGAAAATTATTGTTTTACCTTCTTTTATAAGGTTACGCATAATTCCATAAAGTTCTATAACTTCTTGGGGTGTTAATACTGCACTAGGTTCATCAAAGATTAGTAATTCTGCTCCTTTAAATAGTATTTTTAAAATTTCTATTCTTTGTTGTATACCTACTGAAAGATCTTCAACTTTTGCATCAGGATCTATATTTAAACCATATTTTTCCGAAACTTCTCTAACTTGTTTACGAGCAGTTTCTAAATCAAATATTACTCCATTTTTTGTAGGTTCAAACCCTAAAACCATATTTTCAGCAACAGTTAAAGTTTCAACTAACATAAAATGTTGATAAACCATTCCAATCCCTAAACGAGCGGCATCTGTTGGTGTATCTATAGTAACTTTTTCACCTTTATAGAATATTTCTCCTGAAGTTGGATCATATAATCCATTTAAAATCTTCATAAGTGTTGACTTACCAGCACCATTTTCTCCAACGATCGCATGAATTTCACCAGTTTTTATCTTAAGCGTGATATCATCATTTGCAACGATTTTACCACCAAAAAACTCTTTTCTTATATTATGCATTTCCAAAATATAATTACTCATCGTTTCCTCCCAATTAATTTATAATATATATTATACAACAAAAATTGAAAAAAGCAAATTCAAAAAACTAAATTTTGGAGTGTAAAGTTTAAAA
>NZ_LOHY01000091.1 GCF_001559795.1 Pseudostreptobacillus hongkongensis
TTTCAAATTTCACTCTGCATATTTTTTGAAAAAATCTTGACAATACACATCAATTTTGATAGAATAAATTTATGGTCGCATAGCTCAGTTGGGAGAGCACCTGCCTTACAAGCAGGGGGTCACAGGTTCAAGTCCTGTTGTGACCACCATTTATGGAGGTGTAGCTCAGTTGGTTAGAGTGCTTGCCTGTCACGCAAGATGTCGCGAGTTCGAGTCTCGTCACTTCCGCCATTATCTCGTTATCGAGATTTTTTTTTACTCTTTTTTCTGTAATAATCTAATTTAGTTGATATTATAATTTAAATAGTATATAATAAAGTAAAATATATATTAGTATAAGTTTGTATATATTTTTGTAAATAAAATTAATTGGAGAATTTTATGAAAAGAGTCGAAGTTAAAGTTTTTAATGAACAAGGTATTCATGCAAGACCATCTACAAAAATTTGTAACATTACCACTAAATTTAAGGGTGATGTACATTTTAAATTTCAAGATGTTCTTTATGATGCTAAAAATATTATGGCTATAATGTTAATAGGACTTGAAAAAGGAAATGTTTTTGAAATCATTGCTGATGGAGAAAATGAAAATGATGAAATAAAAATATTAGATGATTTAAAAAATTTAATAGAAATAGAACAGTTTAAATAAGGAGAAGATAAATGAGTGAAATCAATTTTGGAGAGTTACTAACTTCTTACCTACCTGAAGAACAAAAACTAGGTGATAAAATCGAAGGTAAATTAATAAGAAAAGATGACGAATACGGTTATCTTGATATACAAAACAAACTAGAAGGACGTATAAGAATTTCTGAAATAGAAAACTACAATGTTGATGATAAATTCTTTGTTCAAGTAGTTAAAAAAGACGAAACTTTCTTAATAGTTTCAAAAGTTGCTCTTGAGAGAAGAGAAGAATTAGAAAAGATTCAAAAAGGTGATTTTGTAACAGGAAAAATTGTAGAAAAGGTTAAAGGTGCATACAAAGTTAAAATTGGTTTAGTTGATGCACTTCTTCCATTTAAACAATCAGGACTTACACAAAGTTATGTACCAAATAATGATGAAATGAAATTTGAAGTAGTAGAAAAAAGAGGAAAAAATATCATTCTTTCAAGATTATCTATAATCGATAAAGAAGAAAAAGAATTTTTTGAAAAAGTAAATTTAGGCGATGTATTATCTGGTACTGTTTCAACTATACTTGATTATGGTATAATAGTTGATTTAAAACAAGTTAAAGGACTATTACATGTTTCTGAACTTTCATGGTCTAAAGATAAAAAATTAAAAGACTTTAAAGTTGGAGATGCTATTAATGTAAAAGTTATTGAACTTGATAAAGATAATAAGAAAATAAAATTAAGTTTAAAACAATTATCAGAAAATCCATGGTTAGCTAGAAAATCTAAGTATAAACTTGGACAAAATTTTGATGCTCCAATTAAAACTATATTAGACTTTGGTGTAGTTGTTGAACTTGGTGAAGATGAAGGATTTATCCATATTTCTGATCTTTCATACAAGAGAATAAGTAATCTTTCTAAAGAGTTTAAAATAGGAGATATTATTTGTTGTGAAATAATAGAATTAAATGATGAAAAAGAAAGAATTTCATTAAGTGCAAAAGAAGTATTTAATAAATTCTGGAATGATATTGACAATTTCTATTTTGTAAATGATATAACTGATGTTACAGTTACTAAAGTTAAAGACTTTGGATTATTTGCAAATACTGAGGAAGGATTTGAAGTATTCATACCTAAATCTGAATTTTCTTGGGAAAGAAACTTTAAAGCTAACTTTAAAGTTGGAGATGTTATTAAAGTTAAAATTACTAAAATTGAAAAAGAAGAAAAAAATATAGTAGGAAGTATTAAAAAACTTGGTGTTTCTCCTTTTGAAGTAGCAAGTTCAAAATTTGATTTAAATACTGAATACGAAGTTAAAATAACAGATATTATAGATGCAGGATTACTTGTTGAACTTACTTCTGATTTTAAAGGGCTTATACCTAAAAAAGAATTTGATAATGAAGAAGAATTAAAAGTTAACGATACTGTTAAAGCTATAGTATTTGAAAAAAATGAAAACAAAAATTCTATATTACTTTCTATAAAAAAAGTTGCTGAACTTGAAGAAAGAAAAGAGTTTGAAGAATTAATGAAAGAATATGGAGTTAATAGTTAGGAGTGGTTTATGGGTATAAAATATATAGACGCTAAAAGATTAAGACGTATCCTAATAGGCGGTGCTATTTGGGTAAAAAAACACGAAGATTACTTAAATGAACTAAATGTATATCCTGTTCCTGATGGAGATACAGGTTCTAATATGTCTATGACATTAGAAACATTAAAGAATGATCTTGAAAGTTCAACTACTAAAAAAAGTAGCATGCCAGAAGTTATAGATATTGTAGAAGAAGCTGTCCTTATGGGTGCTCGTGGAAACTCTGGAACTATATTATCTCAAATAATAACTGGATTCTTAAGAGGAATAAATGGTAAAAAAAGATTAGAAAGTGTTGATCTTGCAATAGCATTACAAAGTGCAAAAGATGTAGCATATAAGGCTGTGGATACTCCTGTTGAAGGTACTATTCTTACAGTTATTAGACAAATTAGTGAAAAGGCAGATGAAATAAAAGATAATATTGAATCTCTTGATAAAATGTTAGAAATTTTAACTGATACAGCTAAAGAAGCTGTTGATTCAACACCAGATTTATTACCAAAACTAAAAGAAGCAGGTGTAGTTGATTCTGGAGCTATGGGTCTTTACTATTTCTTTATAGGTATGAGTAAAACTTTAACTGAATTAGATGAAATAGCAAGCTCAGAAACAGAAGAAAAGACTTTTGATAACAAGATAAATAACATTACTCACGATCCTGCTGAGATACACTTTAAATATTGTACTGAATTCATAATCAGAAATGGTGATTTTGATACAGATAAATTTAAAGAGGAAATATTAAAATTAGGAGATTCAGCTGTATTTGCTCAAACTTCTAAGAAATTTAAAATACATGTACATACAAATAATCCTGGACAAGCACTAGAATTAGCTGTAAAACATGGTGATTTAGAAAAAATAAAAATAGAAAATATGAAATTACAAAATGAAGGATTAATTAGTAGCGAAAAAGAACAAACTAAGATATTTGCTAATGCTAAGCCAAACTTATCTAAGTATTCTTATGTTATACTTGCTGATACTACTAGTTTAAAAGATGAATTCATAGCACTTGGTGCAGATGTGGTTCTTCTTGGTGGTCAAAGCCAAAACCCTAGTGTACAAGATATGTTAAATGCTATAGCAAAAGTTAATACTAATAAACAAATAGTAATATTACCTAATAATAAAAATGTAATTTCTACTGCAAATATTGCAGCTGAAAAAACAGAAAAAAATGTGTTAGTAGTTCCTACTAAAACTATGTTAGATGGTTATTATTACTTAAACAACTATTTTGAAAGTATAAATAACATTCAAAGAAGTGAAACTAATAATTATTCTATAGAAATTACTAAAGCTGTTAGAGATACTCAAGTAGATGGAATAGTTATAAAGACTGGTGATTATATAGCACTTGTAAATACAAAGATAAAACATTGTAATCCAGTTCTTGCTAATTTAATTAAAGAACTTAAAGATACATATATTTCAAATGATACTTTATCAGTGGTTTTAGTTGAAGGAAAAGAAAAAGATGAAGCTATTACAAATTCACTTAAAACTTTACCGTCAGTTAAATTTATAGATGGTAATCAAGAAAATTACTATTACTACATATACATAGAAAATAGAGATAAATCATTACCTGAAATAGCTGTAATAACTGATTCATCTTCTGATTTAACTGAAGAAGATATCAAAGGATTACCTGTATACATTAATCCTATACGTTTAGAAGCAAATGGAGAACACTATAAAGATGGTATAGATATTACTAAAGATGAATTCTGGAAGAAGTTAATAGATGATGAAGCTGTATTTAAGAGTGCTCAACCATCTCCAAAAGAATTAATGAATCTTTATACTCATATTTTACAAAAAGGTTACAAAAAAATACTTGTAATGAATCTTTCTAGCAATATGAGTGGAACATACAAAACTGCACGTATGGTTAGATCTAACTTAAATAAAGAAGCTGAAATAACAGTTTATGATACACAATTTGTTTCTATTCCATTAAAAATAATGGTACAAGGTGCAGCAGATCTTGTTTTAAAAGGAAAATCTGTTGATGAAATTACAAGATGGTGCGATAAATTTAGAGATAGAAGTAAGACTTTAATAGCTATAGATTCTTTAAAATATCTTGAAAGAGGTGGAAGAATTAGTAAAGTTGCAAAAACTTTTGGTGATTTCTTAAATCTTAAACCTATAATTACTATGACTCAAGGTTCTATAACTGTAGAGAAAAAGGTATTTGGAGATAAATCAGCTATTTCATATATAGAAAACTATATTGAAAAATTATCACAAAAACAAAGTATATATCTTTATCCTGCATGGGGTGGAACTAAATCAGAATTAGATAAATTAAATCAAATATTAGAAAGATTTAAATCTAATCCTAAAGTTACTATAATAGGTAAACCTACTATAATAGGTCCAACAGTTGGTACTCATGGTGGTCCACTTGCTGGTGTAATCATAGTTCCTAAATTACTATAATGAAAACATATAATTTAAATGAGAAAGCCTTCAGAATGAAGGCTTCTCAATATTTAAGAGAATATTTAGGGTATTCAGGTAGAATTCTTAGAAATATAGAAATTTATTTAGATGACGAAAGAATAAGAACTACTACAAAATTACCTAAAAGTGGAGTGTTAAAAATTATTGAAAAAGTCAAAGAAACTAATATTAAACCGTTAGAAATGAAACTTGATATAATTTATGAAGATGATGATTTATTAATAGTAAATAAACCACCATTCTTATTAACACATCCAACAATGAAAAAAGCTGATATTACTCTAGCAAATGGTATTGTTTATTATTATAAAGAAAAGTATGATAAAGAACTTGTAACAAGATTTATAAACAGACTAGATATGAATACTTCTGGTATTATACTTTTAGCTAAAAATGCATATACTCAAAGTTTTATGCAATCAGACGAAGCAGAGATTATAAAAAAATATTTAGCTATTGCAGAAGGTATTCCAGAAACAAGCTCATTTATAGTTGAAGCACCCATATATAGAAATGGTGATGATTTAGCAAGAATTATAGATGACAGAGGTAAATACTCTAAAACTAAATTTGAAGTTATTAAAAAATATTCTCATTTAGATTTATCTCTTATTGAATGTCAATTATTTACAGGTCGTACTCATCAAATTCGTGTACATTTAAAACATATAGGGCATCCTATAATTGGTGATACGCTTTATAACCCAGAGTCTATTTATAATAAAATTGCAAATAGACAAATGCTACATTCTTACTATATTTCATTTAATCATCCGACTACAAAGGAAAAAATGGAATTTAAAATACCTATATATAAAGATATGAAAGAAATATTAGAATAATAAAATAGGACAGATTTTACTTTTCTGTCCTATTTTTTAAAATTCATATTTAAATGTTGTTGAAATTCCAAATTTCAATTTATTATCTAAACTTCCTTTAAGATTTAACTTAAACTTATCTAATGTTAAATCTAAACCTAAAGTTGAAGATATATTATGATTTAATAAATCCTCCCCTTTTAATTTAAATTCCACATCTCCTAATTTAGAATTTAGTTCAACCTTTTTATCCGTAAAGAACTCATATTTAACTTCACCATTTATACTTAAGTAATCATTGATTATTCTAGTATAATTTGCACCAAGACCTAAATTTACTTTAAATACATTATTGTCTTTAAGTTCTAATACTAAATCACTACTATTTGAATTTTCAACTATATTACCTAATTTTAAATTCATTAAATCTATATTTGTAAATATTCCAAATTTATTATTATCAATCTTTTTATTATATGATAAATTAATACTATCTGAAATAAAATGCGTATCAAACTTAGAATTAATTGAACTATCAACTAATTTTCTATTAACATCATTAATATTGTATGTATAATTTAGTGTATTATTAAGTATAAAATCATTAAATCTATATTGTAACTTAGACCCTATTTGATAATTTTTAGAATTAAATATTGAATCATTATTATATCTTATCTTATTTGTATAATTTGATAAGAATAATCCCACATTTAAATCATCATTAATCTTTTTATCTATACCTATCATATTACCTAATAAAGTATTGCTAAATCCTGAATACTTATCATTATTTACTATATTAGTATTATATAGGTTATTATAGTAAAGCGATAAATTTGAATTTTCTCTATATTTATCAAATTCTATATTATTATTTATAAGTCTGTTATTTTCAAATATATTAGATACAAAATCTGAATAATTTGATGTAAATAATTGAGATATAGCTTCTTCTTTATTATGAGCTGATAAATTTAAAAGATTTCTTGTTAAATTAGAATTTCTACCCATTGCAATATAGTTATTAAAGAATTTTTTCTCGTTATAATTATATGTAGGTATATTTCTAAGTTCTTCATCATTTAAACTAGTAATATCTCTATTTGTATTAATTTTTACACTAATCTCATTATTTGAAACATTCAAATTATCTAAATATATATTTAAAAGACTTGTGTCTTTTATATTAATATCATTTGATTTAACTAATGTTTTAACTTCATTTAAATCTGATATATCATCTACATCAATTTTAATTTTACCATCTGTTTTAAAACTTTTTGCATTAATTAACTTAGATGTATTTAAAATTGTTTCAGATTTAGATGATGCCTTATAATCATTAACCTGAGTATTTGAGGCATTAAATATTACCTTACCATCATTTAATATATCGTTTTGTATGTTTATATGGTTTCCTTCTATATTTAAAGTACCTTTATCAAAAACTTCATATTTAGATTTAGAGTTATTTTTTAAAGTTAATTTACCTTCTAGAATCTGTGTCTTTGTTGAATAGTCTTGATTACCGCTTAATATTAGCTCACCATTTCCTGCTTTTCTTAATCCAGCTTGCTTAACATTTGCATAATAATTCTTCTCACTATCTAATACCTTAGCTAACCTTAAAGTATAATTTTTTACTGATTCATCTGGTAAATCTGTACCTTTAAGATTGAATGTTTCAGATCCTATATTATTTCCATCACCTTTTAACCCACTAGTAATATCATTTTTAAATTCATAACTTCCATTATTTACATCTAGATATTGATATATGTTTCCATTCTTGTCGTATATCTTATTATTCATACCTTCAAAGAATTTAGTTTCTTCTATAAGTCCTGCATTTAAATCAGATAAACCATTCATAGCTTTATCTCTATCAACTATACCCCAACCAACTATATTACTTAAATAACCACTATTATCTCTTTTAGCTGTTGTAAGTATAACTTCTTTAATCTGATGATATGTTAAAAATGGATATTTCTTATGAATTTCATAAGCAAGTCTTGTAACCTTAGGGGCTGCAAAACTAGAACCATCTGAAATAGTGTTATCATCATTAGTTATAAATCCTCTATCTACAACTGTATAACTTCTTAGAAGGAAAGGTTTAACATTAAAATATCCTCTATTTTGTACTTCATAATAATCTATTCCATCACTAGTTGTATATGCTACTTTATTTCTTCCTTCTGTTACTTTATTTATTAAATGATTTGTAAGACTTTGTCTTACATTTTTATCACTACCTATCATATTTTTTACATATATCATTTCACTTCTTGCACGTTTTTGTGTTTCTCTATCCATGTTTTCATAAAGAATATGTGAATTGTTAGTTATAAAGCTATCTTGGTGATTAGTTTCTCCATAATTACCTAAAGATTTTATCTTTAATTGTAAATTATTTTTATAATCTGCATCAAATAAAAGATTAGAAAAATCATCTAAAAAGTATCCTTCTATATTATCATTTTTTATAACCCCGTCTATATATTTATTTTTATAATATACACCATAGATACCTTTCATATTAGTATTATACGTAACATATCCATAAGACATATTTATTATACCTTTTACATTTAATCTCATATCAGCATCTTCATAACTTGCTATGTTTATATTTATTTTTTCATTATTATTATCAACTTCATAATTATTATCCTTATCTAAAAATGAATCTATAACTGATTGTGCGTGTGATTTATTTCCAGTTTTATCTGAATCATTTTCAGATACATTAGCTATAGTAACTCCTGTTGGACGAATTCTTATTTTACTTAGTTCTTCTTTATTAACATTACTTTCAAAGATATACACTCCATCTTCATCAAAGTTTGCTACAGTTTCTACTGGCTTATTATTTCTTTGAATCTTAACTGTATCTTCAACTTTAGATGTAGAACTACAACTTATACAAAAAATTAAAAATAATAAAGATAATACTTTCTTTTTTGAATTCATAAATTTATTATCTCCTTAAAATTTATTCTCTATCAAGTTATTTTATCATATAAATCTAGAAATTCCAAAAAAATATGGTTCTTCACAAATATT
>NZ_LOHY01000092.1 GCF_001559795.1 Pseudostreptobacillus hongkongensis
AAAGGATTTTTTATACTTCCAAGTCAACTATTTCAAAATGTAGTAAAGAATGCTAAAAATAATCCAAATTTGAATACAGATCTTGCAAATATATTTAGAAGTATAGAAAATAGTGCAATAGGTTATCCATCAGAAGATGATATAAAAGGGTTATTTGATGATATAGATACTACACATAAAAGATTAGGAGAAACTGTTGCAGAAAAAAATGCGAAATTAACAGCAGTTTTACAAGGAATAGCAGATATAGAATTTGGAGATATAAAAGATAATTCAATAGATACATTTGGAGATGCTTATGAATATTTAATATCAAATTATGCAAGTAATGCAGGTAAATCGGGTGGAGAATACTTTACACCTCAATCAGTATCAAAACTATTAGCAAGAATAGTAATGGAAGGAAAAGAAAGAATAAATAAAGTATATGATCCTACTTGTGGTAGTGGTTCATTACTTTTACAGATGAGAAAACAATTTGAAGAACATATAATAGAAGAAGGATTTTTTGGCCAAGAGTTAAATATTACAAACTATAACTTAGGACGTATGAATATGTTTTTACATAATATTAACTATAATAATTTTTCATTAAAAAGAGGAGATACATTAATAAATCCATTACATATAGATGAAAGACCATTTGATGCTATAGTATCTAATCCACCATATTCTACAAAGTGGGTAGGAGATGGAGATCCTACACTAATAAATGATGAAAGATTTGCACCAGCTGGGAAACTAGCTCCTAAAAGTAAGGGAGATTTAGCATTTGTATTGCATTCACTTTATCATTTATCAGATAGAGGACGTGCAGCTATAGTATGTTTTCCTGGAATATTTTATAGAAAAGGAGCAGAAAAAACAATATGTAAATATCTTGTAGATAACAATTTTATAGAATGTATAATACAATTAACAGATAATCTATTTTATGGGACATCAATAGCAACATGTATATTAGTTCTAGCAAAGAATAAGACAGAAACAAAGACATTATTTATAGATGCAAGTAATGAATTTAAAAAAGAAAGTAAAAATAATATTTTAGATGAAAGAAATATACAAAATATATTAAAAGCATTTAAAGATAAAAATGATGTAGAATATTTTGCAAGATATGTAGATAATTCAGAAATAGTAAATAATGATTATAACTTATCAGTATCAACTTATGTAGAAAAAGAAGATACAAGAGAAAAGATAAATATA
>NZ_LOHY01000093.1 GCF_001559795.1 Pseudostreptobacillus hongkongensis
TTTGTATACAGATCTTGCAAATATATTTAGAAGTATAGAAAATAGTGAAATAGGTTATCCAACAGAAGATGATATAAAAGGGTTATTTGATGATATAGATACTACACATAAAAGATTAGGAGAAACTGTTGCAGAAAAAAATTCAAAATTAACAACAGTTTTACAAGGAATAGCAGATATAGAATTTGGAGATATAAAAGATAATTCAATAGATACATTTGGAGATGCTTATGAATATTTAATATCAAATTATGCAAGTAATGCAGGTAAATCAGGTGGAGAATACTTTACACCTCAATCAGTATCAAAACTATTAGCAAGAATAGTAATGGAAGGAAAAGAAAGAATAAATAAAGTATATGATCCTACTTGTGGGTTTCGTGTCATAATAATGACATAGGCAAATAGTCAAGTAAATACAAGGATTTTAGAGCTTATACCAAAGTTTAAAACTAAAAAATTAAGTGGTTGGTGTGCTGTTTAGAGTAGTTATTGAAAAAATAAATGTTGCAAACAGTACATTAGCATAAAGGAGGAACTCATATGTCTAAGGTTAAAAAAGACACGATTGAAGCAAAAGGTTTTGCTATTCAAATTTATACTGAAGACTTTAAAAATGACTATATAAGTCTAACGGATATTGCAAAATATAAGAATAGTGAAGAGCCTAATGTAGTTGTTGCAAATTGGATGAGAAATTATAACACGATAGAATATTTAGGAATATGGGAGCGGTTAAATAATCTTGAATTTAACCCCCTCGAATTCGAGGGGTTTTTGAAAGAAGCAGGTAGTAATGCATTCACGTTATCTCCTCAGAAATGGGTTAATACGACAAATGCAAAAGGAATATATGTGAAACTTGGAAGAGGTGGCGGTACTTTTGCCCATAAGGATATTGCATTTAAATTTGCTTCATGGATTTCAGCAGAGTTTGAGTTATATATCATTAAAGACTATCAAAGATTAAAAGATGATGAAAATTCAAGACTATCACAAGGTTGGAATCTGAATAGAGAAATTTCTAAGATTAACTACAAAATCCATACAGATGCTATCAAAGAATATCTCTTAAAGGATCTTACTAGCGAACAGTTATCTTATAAATACGCAAGTGAAGCAGATATGCTCAATGTTGCCTTATTTAATAAAAGAGCAAAACAGTGGCGTGAAGAAAATTCTGATTTAAAGGGTAATATGAGAGACTATGCAAGTCTGAATGAATTATTGGTACTAGCAAATATGGAAAGCTACAATGCTGTTTTAATTAGTAAAGGCATGGATCAAAAAGAAAGAATGATAGAACTTAGAAAGCTTGCCAGAACACAGCTTATGTCAATTGAAAAGTTGAACAATACAGGAATTAAAAGTTTAGAAGATAAGTTAAAGAAATAGAGAGGTATGTTATGATTGCTTAATATAGGAATGGCTTTACTATATCTATTAATGATATTTTACATTATAGGAGCAATCGAACACTTTATAAACAAAGAAATATTAATAAGAATGCAAGAAATAGTTGGAGTTTTTTTAGTAAGTTTATATGGATTACAAATGAAAGGTAATATTGTAATAGAATTTATTGAATTAATAAATGATATAATAAAACAAAATATAACAAAAAAGTAAAGGGAGATAATTAATGGCAGAAAATGAAGTAATACAAAGAGCAGAATTGCAAAGAAAAATATG
>NZ_LOHY01000094.1 GCF_001559795.1 Pseudostreptobacillus hongkongensis
ATAGCCATATCTTAAAACAGAATCAAAATCTGTGTACTTAATCTACTAATTTTTATTTAATAAAAAGTCTAATATATTTATTCGCTTTATTCCATCTTCATTTTATAATAACTTTTTTAAGTCCACTTTAAAAACTTTTGGTTTTAACTAACCTTTTATACTTCACTAAAAAATGCACAAGTTTTCACCTGTGCATCTATATTTATTTACCTAGTTTTATTTCATTCCATATCTTATCTTGAATTTCTTTTGTTTCTTCATCTAAAGCTCTTGGTAGTTTTGCCTTAGATCTTATTTCTTCTGCAGATATTATTGGTTTAACATCTGAATTTTCTTCAACACCTTTAATTATACTTGGATTTCTTAACACTTTTAAAACTTCAACAAAGTTTTCTGGTCTGTATAAGAACTCTAAGAATTTATATGCATTTTCCTTATTAGGTGCTGTTTTAGTTATAGCCATGCTATCTATATACATCATAGCTCCTTGAGGTGCAAAATATTCAAATTTATTTGCATCAGTTCCTTCTACTTCATAATATACATCTGGATAACCATGAACTATAGCAAATTCACCACTTGCCATACCTTTCCCAGCTGCATTAGAATCGAACTTAGCAAGATTAGCTGCCCATTCTTGAACTTTAGCCTTAGCCTTATTTAACTCATCTAAATTTTTAGAATCTGATTCATATCCTAAATATTGAAGAGCTAATCCTAAAACTTCACGACCATCATCAAGCATAGTCATTCTACCTTTAAATTTAGTGTCTAAGAATATATCTGGCGTTTTAACATAATCTTTACCAATCATATCTGTATTAACAGTTATTCCTGTTGCCATATATGAATAAGGTATACTATAGTTTAAACCATCATCATAAACTTTAGAAATTTCTAATAAATCTAACTTTTCGTCCATATTTTCAAAAGTTTTACCAAGTTTTGACTTATCTAATTTTTCAAGTAAATCTGCTCCAACCATAACTGGAATATAGTCTGTTGAAGGTGAAACTATATCATATTCACTAGAACCTGCCATAAGTTTAGCAATCATAGTATCGTTATTATCATAATAACTTAAATTAACTTTTATACCTGTTTCTGCTTCAAAATCTTTTACAACTTTATCTGGAACAAAATATGTCCAAGTATAAATGTTTAATTCATTAGTACTCTTATTATCAGAAGTACTACCTCCACAACTTACTAAAAGTGTCAACATAGACACCATTAAAAATAGAAATCTTTTCAACTATCTACCTCCTAAATATTTTTTAGCTATTTCTCTATCATCAAAATGTATTTTTTCTCTACCAATAATTTGATAATCTTCATGTCCTTTTCCAGCTATCAAGAGTATATCATTTTTTTGTAACATTTGTATAGCTTTTTTTATAGCTTCTTCTCTATCCACTATTCTATAATATTCTATATCATGCATACCCTTTTCAACATCATCTAATATTTTTTCTGGATCTTCACATCTAGGGTTATCAGAAGTTATATATACCACATCACTAAATCTAGATGCAACATCTGCCATTATAGGTCTTTTAGTATTATCTCTATCTCCACCAGCTCCAAATACTGTTATTACTCTATTTTTTTTCATTATATTTAATGTTTTTAAAATATTCTCTAATCCATCAGGAGTATGAGCATAATCAACTACAACCATAACATCCTTATCATTTTCTATAATCTCAAATCTACCTGCTATAGATTTAACAGTTTCTAGTTTTGATATGACCTCATCTAAATCCATACCTAAGTTTAAACAACATAAAACTACTCCTAAAATATTAGAAAGGTTGTATTCTCCCATAAGTTTAGTAACTATTTCATATTCTTTATCACCTTTTGTTATTTTTACCCTCATACCTTTTAATGTATATTCAAGTATTTCACCTTTTATATTAGCATCTTCTTTTATAGAAAAAGTATAAGATTTATCTTCAAGTCTTCTACAATATTTATCGTCTTTATTTACTATTAATTTAGAACCATCTTTCATAAGATTTACAATAGAGGCTTTAGCCTGATAATAGTTTTCCATAGTTTTATGAAAATCTAAATGATCCTGTGTAAGATTAGTAAATATTGCACTATCAAATCTAAGCATATTAACTCTACCTATAGCTAAAGCATGTGAACTTACTTCCATCAAGAAATATTCAACACCTTTTTCCACACTTTTTTTCATAAGTTTTATAAGGTCTAATGATTCTGGTGTAGTATTTTTAGCTGGATATTCTTCATCTAATACCCTATAACCAGTAGTTCCAATTCTTGCAGAATTAGTTAATATAGATTCTAAAATATATGTAGATGTTGTTTTACCATTAGTTCCTGTTACTCCAACTATCTTTAACTTATTTTGAGGATATCCATAAAAATTAGAAGCAATTTTACCTAATTTTTCTCTTAAATTCTTAACATATACTATATTAACCCCTTCTGGATAATCTATATCATCTCTTTCTACTATTATCATAGATGCGCCTTGATTTATAGCTTTATCAATAAAATTATGTCCATCTACAACAGAACCTACTAAAGCTACAAACACATCATTTTTAGATATACTTCTAGAATCATAGTCCATTTCTTTAAATTCTTTGTTTTCACCATTTCTTAAAACAACATAGTCTAAACCTTTAAAAATTTCTTCTATTTTCATAACTCTCCTATTTTCCACTTATAGTAGAATAAACTAAATCAACATATTTTTTTACACCATTTTGTTTAGGATGTGTCCCATCTTTATAGAATAATTCTCTATTTCCTTTTGCTACTGAATACCAATCTATCATTTTAATATTAGGATATGTTTCTGATAAATTCTTAATTTCAGCATTTACACTTTTTTCCCAAGAATCTGGAACAACAACATTAATGAAATATATTTCTCTATTTCCTAATATAGCTAAAACTTTTTCTAAATCTTTTTTAGAAATTGTTCCATTAGTTCCAAGTCCTATTACTACTGTATCGTATAAAGTACCCTTTGATTTCATATCTTCAAGTATTTCTGGTAGTTTTGAAAATTGTCTTGAAACTTTAGAATCAATAACTGCATTAGGATATTTCTTCTTAAGCTCAGTTTTAGTCATTTCCATTACAGAATCTCCAACAAAACTTATTTTTCTATCATCTACCCCACTAACCTTATTCTCCGCTACTGTTTCTTTATTTTCCTCTACTTTAGGTGTTTCAGTTTCCACCTTAGATTGTTCTTCTCGAATTTTATTCATTTCCTCTAGATCTTTATTTACATAATCAGGTAAAGCATAAACACTCCCTACCGTCAGAATAAATAACCCTATTAATATTTTTTTCATTTCAAATCCTTTCTTTTCAAAAATATAGTATGATATTTCTGAAATTACTATCAAGACTACTATTTCTATTAAAAACTTAACTGAAAAATCTAATGTTGACCATTTAAAAATTTCTCTTAAGAATATCATGATAGGAAATTGCCATAAATAGTATTGATATTCTCTTTTACCTATAAAAGATATAAATGATAATATATGGCTAACTACTGGTAGTTCTACTTTTTTAATATTAGTTTTAACAAGTAAAACTGCTATTAAAGATACAAGTAAACTCGTAATATATAGTCCACCATAATAGTTTATAGGATTTTGATAATCTATAAAGAATGAATATGCTATCAACAAAATATATCCTATTATACTTGATAACAATAAATATGTTTTTTCTATTAACGATATTTTTCTATTATAATAAAAAGCTGCAACTGCTGCTGCTATAAAGAAGGTAAACATTCTTGTATCTGTTCCATAATATATAACAGAAAAGTCAACTCCATTATAGAACTTATGCCCCATAATCAAAGCAGATATTAAACTAATACTCAAGAATACCCAACTCATATTTTTAGTTGACATTTTAACTTTTCTAAACCCTATTATTAATAAAGGTAGTATTATATACATTTGTAATTGAAAAGAAAGTGCCCAAATATGAGTTAAAGGTAACAATGTATTATACTTATCAAAATATGATATTTTATAAATTATTTGAAATAAGTTATTAACTCCAAAGACTGAATATACAGCACTTGCCCTATACTTAGCTTCTAATCCACCATTCAAAAAATATATAGCTAAAGTTGAAAATAAAATTATAGTTAATAAACTCGGGTAAATTCTAACTATTCTTTTTTTAATTTCTTCCCAAAAAGTAAAGTCTCTTTTTAATAAGTTGTCTGTAACTAAGTACCCACTTAATGCAAAAAATACTATAACCCCTACATACATTCCTTGATATGAAAACCAGTGGTAAACACATATCATAATAAGAGCTATTGCTCTTAAAATATCTAATCCTTCTATTCTTCTCTTCTTATTCATTTTCTCCATTCTTCCTTTAACATTTTTAATATATTTTATCATATCTATATAAATATTACTATATATTTAAAGAAAGAAAAAAGAAAGTCTAAACTTTCTTTAACCTTTTTATTCATGTTTAACTTTTATTTTCAACCTAATTTTCTAATAATATTATACAACTTTAAAGAATAAATCAATAAATTATATCTTACCTCTAAAAGCCTTATCAAGTATACTTTTTTCAAATAAAGAAATCCTAAATTAAAATAGTAAGTGTCTATATTTGTTTTAGGAGCTCCTCCACTAATTATAGATGTTATATCTCCAAGCCTTACACATTCCCATTTTTCTGGTAATTCATATGGTTGTTCTTTCTTGGGTATCTCTTTTATGTTATATACCATACTAGTCCTCTTCTGTTAACCCACTATTTTTTAATTCTTGGATTACTTCATCTAAAAGAGAAATAGCTTCTTTTAAACCATCTATTATTTCTAATGTATTTGATATTGGATTAGGTAACTTGTATAAATCAAGTAAAGTTTCATCTTTTATTAGTCCTAAATCTAAAGAGTAATCTTTCTTTATTACTTCATCTATACTTACCTTATTCCATCTTTCTAATTCTTCTTTTCTTTTTTCATCTTTATATGTATTTTCAAATTCTTCAAAATATTTTTCTGTAAGTGATGTATTTTTACCAAAATTAGGCATATTTGTTCTTAAATCATAGAACCATATATCCTTTGTATTATTCATATCAGTTTTACCTCTATTAAAGAATAATACATTAGTTTTTACTCCTTGAGCATAAAATATTCCTGTAGGTAATCTTAATATAGTATGAACGTTACATTTATTTAATAAATCTTTTCTTATTTCTTTTCCTACTCCACCTTTTTTGTACCAAATGGAGGATTCGTTAATATTAAATCAAAATTTTTAAGTTCTATTCCTAAAGATGATAAAGTATCCCCTTGTAAGAATGTCCCCACTATTCCATGTAGTAATAATTCATTACTCCTTGTCTATGAGTATCAGCTACAAGTTCATAACCTAAAAAGGCTTGTTTTTTCTGAAAATCATATTCTTCATCTTTAAGATCTATATAATCATCTGTCTTTGATTTAAGGTATCTATCACCTGATATTATGAAACCTAAAATACCACATGTTAAATCGTATAGGCAACATCAATGTATTAAAGTCTAATTCTCTGTTAATTCAGTTGGATTATTAATCCTATAAACTGGGATTTATCATACACTTTTATAGTTTAAACTTGATATAAAAATCAAACTATAAATACTATTTCATAACATTAAGCCCTACTCTTTACACCATATAAATGAGTCCAAAGGAATTTGATTACGATTTAAATTCATTTAAAAAACGTTCTGCATAGCCTTCATTATTGAGCACATCCTTAATTCCTTTTATCTTTTCTTCACGTTCTTGTATATCTAAATTCAGCAATAACTTTGTTTCTATAATTAAATTTTGAATATTTTCATCTTCTACATAATCGTAGAGATCTTCCAATCTTTTAATCTTTTCTTCTGTTGCTAGATTATGTTCAATAACATCATTAATTATTTCAATACATTCTTTTTGGGCAGGAAATTCAAACATTACATTTTCTTCTGCAAATAGCGAAATCAACTTTTCTCTGTCATACGGCTTATCTAATTCTTCGTATAAGAATTCTACCTCATCTACCAGGTCTTGTGGAATTATTCCTCTAGTAATATCACTTAAATATGTTATTAAATTTGCCGGATCAAACCCCAGTGCCTCAATCTCATCCACATATTTCAAAAAACTCGTTTTATCTTTAGAGTTTCGCAAGTAAATTAGGAGCTCTTTTACAGCTAAATATTCATTGTCCTGATCTTTTATTAGAGATTTTTCTTGACTATAGAATATTTTGGATGCTTTTGAATCTGACCGTAATTCATATGTATATGTTTGATTTTTTGAACTTCCCTTTATAACTAACTTATAGTATTTTGCAGCTATACTTTTTAAAGTTCGACCAAACAATTCTTTTACATTTTCATTTACTACAATAAAGCTGCCATAAAAAAACCCTGTATTGGTTTCCACATAATTGGAATCGCTTTTTAAAAAAGTACGAATTAGCTCTATCTCTTTGTCCCAGTCTCCATCAATATTAAATCTCATATATCTTGCTGTATTATAAAATCCACACAAAAGTTCAAATAAAGCATTTTCTTGTTTTGAGAACTCTATGTTTTCGTTATGAATTTTTAACACTTCTTTTATTTTATCTCTCAATCCAGTATGGCTATGAGTGATTAACTCCTTTTCAAATTTTGTTTCATCAACCTCATCATCCAATGTCCACAATACATAAACTATTTTTTCTAAGCGCTCAATTCCTACCGCCATATTATAGAGAGACGCAAAAGTTGGTCCTTTATTCGATATATATTTTAATCGACAAAATTCATGAATGCCATTATATATAAACTCACCTGCAATGTCCAACTCTATAACCATATTAAAATTCTTATATTTCCACCGTTGATCCATTTCTTCACCTATAAATTAAAATTTATCTCTATTATTAACTGAAAAATAATTATTTCTTTTCCTCTAATTTTTTAATACCACTATCACCAAGTTTTTCAAGTGATATCAATTGTGTTATTGCAAGTTTTCTAAGCTCTATCATCCTTTCCTTTTGTTCCATACCTTTACCGATAAGAATTGCATTATAGCTTTCCATATTGGCAAGCACCAGTAACTCATTCAGACTTGCATAGTCCCTCATATTACCTTTCAAATCTGGATTTTCTTCACGCCACTGTTTTGCTCGCTTGTTAAATAATGCAACATTGAGCATATCTGCTTCACTTGCATATTTATAGGATAACTGTTCATTGGTAAGATCCTTTAATAGATATTCTTTGATTGCATCTGTATGGATTTTATAGTTAATCTTAGAAATTTCTCTATTCAAATTCCAACCTAATGATAGCTTAGAATTTTCATCTAACTTAAGCCTTTTGTAATCTTGGATTAAATAGAGCTTAAACTCTGCTGAAATCCACGAAGCAAATTCCATTGCTATATCAGGATGAGCGAACGTTCCTCCGCCTCTCCCAGATTTAGAAACAATACCGATCGCATTTGTATTTTCAATCCATCTTTGAGGCGATAATGTGAATGCATTTGTTCCTGCTTCCTTTCTAAAGGAGTCGAATTCGACCCCTTTAAAATTAGGATTATGAATAGTCTCCCATAAACCAAGGAATTCAATTGTATCTCTTACTCTTAGCCAGTTTTTAACAACATCTTTAGGTTCATGCACATTTTTGTATCTTGCAATATCCGTTAAACTTATATAGTCATTTTTAAAGTCTTCAGTATAAATTTGAATAGCAAAACCTTTTGCTTCAATCGTGTCTTTTTTCACCTTAGACATGTGAGTGCCTCCTTTATGTTGATGTACTGTTTACAACATTTATTTTCGTAATAACTGCTCTAAACAGCACACCAACGATTCATTTTTTTGATTTTAAACTTTGGTAGAAGCTCTAAAACCTTTGTATTTACTTGACTATTTGCCTGTGTCATTATTATGACACAAAATCCATCAGCTGGATCACATATTTTTTCTCCTATTTTTGGTTCTATAACCTTAACTATAGAATCTATTAACACACGAGGAGTAAAGTACTGTCCTACACCAGATTTCTTTTCTGAGGCATTTTTTCTAATAAACCTTCATAAAGATCCCCTAAATCTTCTTTATCTACTGAATACCAGTCTATCTTATCTATTTCATAAAATATCTTTCTTAAATTAGATGGTTCTTCTATATTTGTTTTTGCATTCTTATATATAGTAGAAAGTGAAGTTGCACTTTGAGATAAATCAATTAAAGCTCTTTGATAAGTTGACTTTAATTCTAATCCATCTAAAAGTATTAAATTATCCCAGCTATATTCTTCAGGTATTTCTTTTTCTTGTTCTTTTTCTTTTGCCATTTTTAAGAATAATATATATGTCAACTCTGTAACATATTCGTGATATGTAATACCATCATCTCTTAAAACATTGCATAAATTCCATAATTTTTGTACTATTTCATTACATTTTCTTGTTGCACGTCCCAACATTTGATGATAAAGTATACGGCTATTTACTTTTCTTAAAAATACAAGATTAGAAATTCTTGGAACATCTATACCCATTGTAAGTAAATCAACAGTAACTACTATAGTTGGATATATTTCATTTTTAAATTTCTTAATAAGATTGTCTATATCTTTAATTTCACCAGTCATTCTAACTATCATATCATCGTTAATATCATATATTCCTTGTTCTATATATGCTTGTTTTAAATATTCAACTATCTTGTCTGCATGATTTCTATTAACTGAAAATATTAAAGTTTTAGCAGGACCCTCTGGATTAATATTCTCAGCAAGAGCTTCACAAACTACCCTATTAAAATTATCGTTTGTAATTTTTCTATTAAATCCTATGGCGAATAAAAGCCTTTAAGTGCTTTAAAAGGCATTTTCTTATCCCTTAAATCTTTAAATAGTATACCTGATTTTTCAGGTAAATCCTTATTATATTCCCTACCATTACTTGAAAATATGAACGGTACCTTATATTCCCTTTCTTCTACATTTTTATATAGTATAACTCCATCAGGTAAATTTATACCTTTTGAATATATAGTTGCATCATTATTAAGTGCACCTAAAACATCTTCTTCAAATTTTTTAGCTTCAATTATACCTACAAGTTTAAGACCTACAAATAAGGCATAATCTGCATATCCTTTTTTCCCATTTTCCTTAATACAAGGCCATTCTGCTATAGTTAAATTCTTATTATTTTGAGGCTTAACTTTACCATATTTTATAACCTCGGTATCAACTTCCCAACCTGCTTATCTTAATTTTTCATCTATAATTACTCTTGTTTCTTTTTCATTTAATTCACGCTTAACCTTACCACGTAAGATTTTTCTTCTCTCTTCTTTAGACTTTAAATATTCTAATTTAGAAAAAACATCTTCTAATTCTTTTTCCTTTTCATCTGTTATTTTAACAAGTTCTTCATATCTTTTAGTATTATCAATATTTTCTGGTTTTTTATATACAACCGTTTCTGCATTAAAATTAAAATCTGTACCATATATTTCTTAAAACCATGCTCCAAGTTTTACAGAAAGAGATATTAAAGTCGGCCATTTCACTGTACCATAAGTTCCATGTGCTGCCTTATTACCTTTAATACGCAAAATATTTAATATATCTTCTATATCATTTGTAATCAGACTATATCTTTCTAATATACTTATCCTTTTATATGCTTCGGTTGTTTTTGTGGTATCTAAATTTTCAAGAATAAATATATTTTTTACCAATTCTTCACTAAATTGTCTAAGTTTCATAATTTATGTATTAGGATCTTTATACATTACACTTTCAGCCATTTCACCTATTCTTGCTAATTGTTCCAAATCCTTTTCTAAAAACTAAAATTTGAAACCATCTATTCTTATATCGCATATTTCATCTTTGTTAAAATTATACCATAAAATATATATTTTTAACAAAAAATATTCATAAATTATATCTTATATTCTTCACTTTATTTTTACTCATATTAATGATATAATTAAAAATATTATATTAAGTGAGGTGATATTGTGAAAAAAGGATTAAAATTATGTTTTATCTCACTTTTTTTATTTAGTTGTTCAAGCATAGTAACAACAAGTATAAAAAGTATAAACTATCTTTATTCTGGAGATAAATCAAATATAGTCGGTATAGGACATACACTTAAAGACTATGAACCCGGTTGGTATCCTAGTAAAAATACCCATTTTGAAAGGATATATTATTCCAAAACAAAACTAGAATTAATTAAACCCAAAAATAAGCAGAATAAGTATGTAATATATTGGGCTCATGGAGGTGCATTTCTTTACCCATTAACCAATTTTTACAGAGAACTTGCAGAATATATGATACGTGTTAATGATAATTATGATATAGTTTTTGTGGATTATAGGCAACTACCAGAACATAAATACCCAGAGGGGAATATAGACTTTGAAAACGGTCTTAAATGGTGTATGGAAAAGTATAACAAGGTCTATGTAATGGGTGATTCTGCTGGTGGTAACCTCGTTATGTCAAATTCATTAAAAAGAAGAGATGAAGGACAAAAACTTCCTGATGCTATCGTATTAATATCTCCATTTTTAGATATTTCATATACAGTAAACAGTAGGTTTGAGAATGTTAAAACAGACATATTAATAGGTAGTAAAAAAGATGATTTTAAACCTGCCAAACTTTTAGCAGAAAATGAATATTTTAAGGGATTTGATAATAAGGATCCATACATTTCTCCTGTTTTTGGAGAGTTTGATAATTTCCCTCCTACATATATAGAGGTTAATAAAGGTGAATTACTCTTTGATGATTCAAATATAGTGGCACAAAAATTAAATAAACTTGGTATAGAAAACGAATTAAAAATAACAGAAAACTTATTCCATGACTATATCATATTAAAAGCTTTACCTGAATCAAAAATAGCAATTCAAAACATATTTAAATTTTTGGATAAACAAAGAGGTGAGTAATGGAAAAAGAACTATTAGAAATAAGACAAGAACTATTAGATACTAATCCTGTAGAACTTGCACAAGATCTTGAAGAATTAGAAATACAAGATATAGTTGACATATTGTATTTAATAGAAGTTGAACATTCAGCTGAAGTCTTTCCTTATCTTTCTATAGATAAAAAAGAAGAATTAATATTAAAGTTAAATCAAAACTTTGTATATGACTTAATAGAAAATCTATATACAGATGATATTAAAGAAATTTTAGATAATGAGAATGAAGAAGTAGTTAATAGGATACTTGACCTTGCATCACCAAGTAGAAAGTTACAATTAAATTTACAATTAAAATTTGATGAATATTCTGCCGGGGCTTTAATGTCTGTGGACTTTGTTAAAATATCTGATGAAGATAATGTTTTAATAGCTATGAAAAAAATTAAATCTCAGGAAAAAATAGCTGAGACTATTTCTTATTGTTATGTAGTAAATGAATATTCAACACTTATTGGATGTATATCAATGAAAGATATACTACTTGCACCTGATGATATGCTAATTAAAGATTTAATGGAAAGTGATATAATTACAGTAAATGTAGATGATGACCAAGAAGAAGTTACTCAAGTTTTCTCTAAGTATGATTTACTTGCAGTACCAGTTGTTGATGATATGCACCACATACTTGGAATAATAACTATAGATGACGTTCTTGATATTATAGAAGAAGAAGTAACAGAAGATATTCAAAGAATGAACGCCATTAATCCAACTGAAGGTAATTATTTAGATCTTTCTACATTTGAAATGAGTAAAAGTAGGATAGTTTGGTTATTAATACTTATGATATCAGCAACAGTTTCTGGATCTATAATTACAGCAAACAAAGATATAACAATTCTTTCATCTGTTTTAATATTCATGCCTATGATAATGGATACAGCTGGTAATGCTGGATGTCAATCTAGTGCCATGGTTATAAGAGGGATAGTTGTAGATAATATGACCATTTCTAACATATGGGATATATTAAAAAAAGAATTATTAAGTTCTGCTATACTTGGAGCTATACTATTTGTAATTAATACTTTAAGAATTATAATCCTTATGCCCTCAGTAGGTTTTGTTACAGCTTTCGTTGTATCACTTACTATTCTTATAATCGTTACTACAGCAAATATAATAGGGGGATTACTACCTATTATGGGGCACTACTTTAAAATAGATCCTGCAAGTATGAGTGGACCTGTACTTACTACAGCTTGTGATGCAATTTCACTTATAACATACTTCGGGCTTATAAGACTATTCCACATGGGAGGATTGATATAATGTATACTATAGAACAAATTGAAGATATCTTAATCAATGCTATTCGTGAGAAAAAAGTTGATACTATTCGTGAAATATTTCAAGAATATAACATAGTTAATCTAGCTGAAATTTTTGAAAAACTTGATACTAATGAGGCTATATTTACATTTAGAATATTACCTAAAGATATAAGTGGACAGCTATTTTCTTACCTACCAGCAAACATACAACAAAGATTAGTCGAAATACTAAGTTCACATGATGTATCTGAAATTATGAATAATATGTTTAATGATGATATCGTTGAATTTTTAGAAGAAATGCCCGCAAATGTCATCAAAAAGATACTTTCATCAATGAATGATAAAGATAGAAAAGAAATTAATACTTTACTAAGCTATGAAGACTTTACCGCAGGAGCTATGATGTCTTCTGAATTTATGGAACTTCATAGTAAAGAAACTGTAGAAAATGCTATAAAACTAATTAAACAACAAGCAAACCTTGTAGAAACAATTAATGTTTGTTATGTTATAGATTCTAAAAGAAACTATTTAGGAGTTGTTCATTTAAGAGATATTATAGTTGCTAAAGAAAATGAAATTATAGAAAATCTAGTAACTGAAGAAGATATATTTGTCCATACTTCTACTGACCAAGAAGAGGTTGCTCGTATTTTAAAACATTACGATTTAACTTCACTGCCAGTATTAAATAACGAAAACAGATTAATAGGTATAATAACTGCCGATGACGTTATTGACGTATTAGTTGAAGAAGCAACAGAAGATATCCATAAAATAGGAGGGGTAAACCACGTTGAAGGATCATACCTAAATACAAATATATTAGAAATGGTGAAATCACGTATTTCTTGGCTTCTAATACTTATGATTTCAGGATCTTTCACAGGATACATCCTGCAAACATTTGAAGATAAATTAAGTGCTGTAGCAGTACTTGCAGCATCCGTTCCGGTTATAATGTCAACTTCAGGAAACGCAGGAAGTCAATCAAGTTCAACAGTAATACGTGCTATTACGGTTGAAAAACTTACTTTAAAAAAGAATTTATTTGATATTATTAAAAAAGAATTATTAGTTAGTTTACAATGTGGTCTTGTAATATTTATAGTTAATATTTTAAGATTACTTCTTCTATCACCAGAAGGTATGAACATACAAATTGCAATAGTTGTATCTCTTGCAATAATTGTTTCCCTTACATTAGCTAACATTGTTGGTGGTATATTGCCTTTAATATCAGAATCCTTAAATACAGATCCAGCTAGTATGGCTTCACCTGTAATAACAACACTTGTAGATGCTGTAAGTCTACTTGTATATTTTTCACTTGCAACAAGTATATTGAAAATATAACTTAATTTAAAAGGAAAATATTTATGAAAAAAATTACATTATTTTTATTATCTGTTATAGCAACTATTTGTTTTTCTCAAACAACTATAACTCAAGAGGATTTATTAAACACTTTAAAACCAAGTTTAGAAAATGCATTAACTTTTAAAAAATACAAAGAAGTTTATGCAAGAAGTGCTAATGTTGGTGAAGTAATTAAAACATATACAAAAGATGGACTAGAAACTCAAAATATTGCAAAACAAGGAGATTATGTAGTTAAAAATACAACTGCTACTAAAGAAATGTATATATTAACTGAAACAAAATTTAATGCAAGATATATGTTTAAATCTAAATTAGATGATGTTTGGGGAATTTATTCTCCTATA
Organism: Pseudostreptobacillus hongkongensis; assembly: GCF_001559795.1. Classification (NCBI taxonomy): domain Bacteria; kingdom Fusobacteriati; phylum Fusobacteriota; class Fusobacteriia; order Fusobacteriales; family Leptotrichiaceae; genus Pseudostreptobacillus; species Pseudostreptobacillus hongkongensis. The sequence goes on from NZ_LOHY01000094.1 coordinate 14,064, forward strand.
GGAAAAATAAAGGTATTACAAGTTAATGATGAATTACTTAAAAAATTAAATATTTCAGATGATACTTTCTATATCATGGCTTCATGGGGAGAAAAAATGATAGTTAAGAAAAATGATTTTTTAGTTTCTCCTTTAAGTATTAATGAAGTATATAGAATAGCAAATCACGAATTTTTCGAAACATATAAACTAGATAAATAATAATTTTAAATAACTAGAAGGGAGATTAAACGTATTATTACAATTAATCTCCTTTATATTAATGAAAGGAAAACAATAAAAAATCTAAATAATGTTGCATTTATTTTTTGAAAAGGTAACATGTAATTTG
>NZ_LOHY01000095.1 GCF_001559795.1 Pseudostreptobacillus hongkongensis
TCAAATTTCACTCTGCAAAAAATAGCAAAAAATGTTGAAAAAAAATATGTTTTATGCTATTATATAAATAACCCTGCTTTGTGAATAATCACTAGGGCAAAATCCAAAGGGAAGGAGAAAAGAAATGACAAATTACGAAATTATGTTTATTCTTTCAACTCAATTAACAGAAGAAGAAAAGAAAGCTAATGTTGAAAAAGTAGAAGCTATTTTAACACAAGCTGGGGCAACTGAAGTTAAGACTGAGATAATGGGAGATAGAAAATTAGCTTATCCAATTAAGAAAAAAGAAAATGGATACTATGTTTTAACTAAATTTGCTATGGAAGGAACAAACTTACCTGAAGTAGAATCAAAATTAAACATATCTGAGTACTTAATGAAATACATGATAGTAAGATTATAGGTAGGAATAATATATAAGGGGGAAATTTTTATGAATTACGTATCATTATTAGGAAGATTTACAAGAGATCCAGAAGTTACATGGACACAATCAGGAAAAGCTTATGTTAGATTTTCTCTTGCAGTACAAAGAGATTCAAATAGAGACGAAGCTGATTTTATAAATTGTGTTGCTTGGGATAAAAGAGCAGAAACTATTGGACAATATTTTAAAAAAGGAAGTAGAATTTTAATTCAAGGAAGATTAAATGTGAGCAGTTATGAAAAAAATGGTGAAACTAGATATTCAACAGATGTAGTTGTTAATGGATTTAATTTCATCGATAGATCTGAAAATTCTGATTACTCAGATAGACCAGCACCATCTACAGAAAGTAGAAGACCTGCTCCTAGAGAAGAAGTAATAATTGAAGATGAGGATGACTTCCCATTCTAAAAAATAGGAGGAAAAATGAAACCAGTTGCTGAATTTAAAAAAAGAAAAAGAAGACCAAAAGTTAAATTCAAGATTGAAGAAATAGATTACAAAAATGTAGATTTATTAAAAAACTTCATGAACGATAAAGGTAAAATATCTCCATCAAGAGTAACAGGACTTGATGCTAAGATACAAAGAAAAATAGCAAGAGCTATTAAGAGAGCAAGACAAATTGCTTTATTACCTTACACAAGAATTGAAAAATAAGTATATAAATAAAGCTAGCAGGAATGCTAGCTTTTGTATTTATTCAAATACATCTATTTTAATGTTAATCACCTCCGAATATATATAAATATAACAGAAAAAATGATAACTTTAAAGATAGATAATTAAGAATACAGAGAATATTTTTAGAATTATCTTTTAATTATTGATTAATAAAAAAATAAAGGTATAATATCTGTAAGACAAGATTTTATATTAAAAGAGAGGAATTTTATGAAAAAATATTTATTAATTATAGTTATGTTAATATCTTTTTTATCATTTTCAGCTATTAATTATAATGACTATGTAGGTTTATGGAAAAACGATCAATTAGTTTATGAAATAACTAAATCAGGAAATGATTATTATTTACAAGAATTTAGATTTAATCAATTAAATATGAGTTCTAAGCAAAAAGAAAATAGTTTAAATTTAAGAATACTTATAGATAAGAATATAGGTTTGTGGGTATTACCTAAGGATAAATTAGATGTAACAAAAGATGGTTTAAATTTTGGGGTTATTACATATAAGCTAGAAAAATCAGAAGAAAGTGATAGTTGGCTTGGAATAAAAAAGGGAGATATGGTATTAAAAGAATATGTTAAAGTTGGTGAAGACTATATTGTTCTTGATTATAGAAAGGTAACAAATTCTGAGAAAAAAGAATTGATTAAATCTAAAAAGCAAAATTTAACTGATGCTGAAGTACAAAAATATTTGAAATAACACTTTGAAAATGGGATAAAGATCTATGATATAGATTTTATTTATGAGAGAAGATTTGAGAATTAAAAATAAAAATAGGGAAATATAAAAGGATAGAATAATTTGAAAAGTGAAAAAGAAGAATAGTATTTTCGGTGGTAGATATTGGAGGAGTTTTATCTAATAGTGAAAATTCAAGAGATCATTGGTATCGTGTTAAGAAAAGAAGGATAGAATAGGGAAAAAAGTAAATTGTCGATATTTTGTTGACAGTTGAAGATGTAAGCAATAGATGGTAAAATGCGTCTTACTAATGTTGTATATAAGCAGTTATAGTTAGGTTATATCTATAAACTTATTTGTAATATTAAAAATTAATTTATATATATTAAGGATATTGTAATACGGTACTGAAATTAGGAATTACAATATCCTTTTTTATTTTAATAAAGTTTTTGTAAAAAAAATATAAAAAGTTGCTCTTTTTTATTTTAAAAAATAGGGTATTAATATATTGAAGGAGGATAAATTATGCGAGTAAATGAAATGAGTATAAGAATATTTGAAGTTATATGCATTAATAATATAATTAAATTAGATAATATACTGAAAATACTAGAAATAAATGAAAGAAAATTTAGGTATGAATTAGATGTTTTTAATGAAGTATTATATGAAAATTCATTTGGAAGCATTAATTTAAAACATGGTGAAATTCAATACACATTAAAAAAAGATGTAAAAGAAATACATGATTATTTAAACTCTATTATAAGAATAGGATTAAGAGATAGACTAGATTATATATATTTATCTTTTTTAGTTAATAATAAAGTTAATTTAAATCAATTATCTAATGAATTAGATATAAGTAAAGTTACTATTAAGAAAGATCTTAATAAATTAACATTAGAATTAGATGAAGGAATAGACATTAAGTTGTGTAAACAGTATTACTTAATAGGAGAAGAATTAAAAATTAGAGAAAAGGGACTATCTATATTATTGAAATCATTCCTTGAGGATAATGTTAAAAATGTTATAAAGGATAATATTTTTAATGAGTATAGAGAAAAAAGTATAGAGTTTTTAAAAAAAGTTAATCCTGAAGCAAATTTGAATGGAAGACTATATTTTATAGTATTAACGTATATAATGATAGTTTTAATAAGGATAAAGCAAGGAAAAGTTCTAACTAATTTAAGTTTAGAAGAGTATTTATATTTAATGGAATTTGAAGAATATAAAAAAGTAGAAGAAAATATATCAATATTATCTGAAAATATAAAAGATAATAAATATGAAATACTAATGTTAACGGATTTTATAGTTGGAATGACATTTAAAGATACAAATAGAGTAACATTTAATAGATGGCTAGAATTAAGAATAATAGTTCAAAATTTTATTGGAAATATGAGTATTGCAATGAATATACCTTTTGAAAAAGATAACATATTAATAGAAGACCTCATAAACCATATAAACCCTTCAATTTATAGAATGATAAGTGATGTTAAATTAAATGATATTAATTACTTTTATGATGAAATTAATACTAATAATATTATTGAAACGATAAAAAAGGAAATAGTATATATAGAAAAAATATTTGAAATAGAATTTTCAATTGAAGAAATAATATTGTTTGCAGTACACTTTGAAGCTTCTATAGAAAGAAATAATTTTAGGACAAAAAATTATAAAAAAGTTTTATTAATGTGTGCAGGAGGTTATGGGACAACTAAAATATTAGTACATAAATTAAAAAATAGATACCAAATAGATGAAATGAAGGTGGCATCTATAATGGAAATGGATAAAATAAAGTTAGATGAATATGATTTGCTAATTACAACAATAGATATTAAAAGCGAAAAACTAAATAACTTTACAAATAAAATAAGGATATCACCATTTTTAACAAATAAAGAATTAGAAATATTAGATAAATGTTTTGTGTTGAAAAATAATAATTTAAATTATGACTCGCTTATACTTAATATTAATAGTAATAAAAATATAGACGAACCATTTAAAAGATATATTATAGATGAAATATCAAAAGTTAAGAATGAAACAAATAATATAAAAAAATATAATGTGTGTAATTTGAAAAAATATTTTAATACACATAATATATTTTTTGTTGATAATAAGATTAATAGTTGGCAAGAAGTTATAAATTATGGTGTAGATAAGATGGAAAAATTGGGGTTTGTTGATAAAGATTATGCAGTTGATATTATAGATAATATAAATAAATATGGATCGTATTTAGTTGTTTCTTCAAATGTTGCTATTCCACATGCAAAATCTAGTAAAAAAGATTATAAAAATGGAAATGTAGTGTTGTTTTTAAAAGATAAAGTTGTATTTCCAGGAAATAAAGATGTTAAACTTTTATTCTTTATATATCAAAAAGATAATGAACAAGATTTAGGTTTAATAAATGAAATATTAAGTGTTGTGGATAAAAAGGAAGTAATAAATAATATTAATAATATTGATGAATTAAATGAATACATATTAATTTGATTTATAGAGAGGAACTAATAAATATGAGTTATATATTTGAAAGAGATTTAATTAAATTAGATTTAGAAGCAACAAATTGGGAAGATGCTATTGTTAAAACTTGTAGAATATTAGAAGATAAAGGATACATAAATAATAATTTTTGTAATAGATTAATAGAAGTAACTAAAGAAATAGGACCTTACTATATTATTACTAAAAATATTGGTATTCCTCATTTGAGACCTGAAGAAGGTGTTTTAAAAGAAGGGTTTAGTTTATTTAAATTTAATAAAAAGGTAGATTTTCTAGGAAATGAAATAGAATACTTGATATATATTTTATCATTAAGTGATGAGAATCATTTAGAAAAAATTTCTAAAGTAGCGGATATATTAGAAAATAAAGAGTTTTTTTCTAAAATTTCAAGTGAAGGTATAGATAATATAAATATATTAGATTATATAAATAATTAAAGGATGTGGTTTTATGAAAAGAGGATTAGTTGTTTGTAGAACAGGTATGGGAAGTTCTATGATGTTAAGAATAAAAATGGATCAAGTTATTTCTGAAAATCATTTAGATGTAGATTTAGAACATGATGTTCTTAGTGCAATATCTAATTATGATGTAGACTTTGTTGTTACCATGAATGATTTAGTAGATCAAGTTAAAGATGAAGCTAAAGCTGTAATAGGTATAGAGGATTTAATGAATAAAGAGGAATTGAAAGAAAAGTTAATTAAATTTTTAGAAGAAAATAAATAGATATGGAGGAAATTTTATGGAATTCGTGAAAGTAGTAGTTTTTGACCTTTTAGGATCAGCACCTATTCTAGTAGGAATAATGTCTTTAATAGGATTGATTTTACAAAAGAAACCTGCAACTAAGGTTATAACAGGAACTGTTAAAACTATTGTAGGATTCTTAATATTTGCGGGTGGAGGAAGTTTAGCGGTTAAGTCACTTGATAGTTTTCAAACACTATTTAGTGATGGTTTTGGACTTAAGGGAGTGTTACCTTTAGCTGAAGCATTAACAGCTCTTGCTCAAACTAAATTTGCAACTATAGTTTCTCTTATTATGGTATTTGGATTTTTAGCAAACTTAGTAGTTGCAAGACTTACTAGATTTAAATATATATTCTTAACAGGGCAACATAATTTATATCTAGCAGCATTATTAACAGTTGTATTAAAAGCTCTTAATTTTTCAGATATGGTAGCAGTAATTATTGGAGCTATTATACTTGGATTTTCAGCAGCTATATTCCCAGCGATTGCTCAACCATTTATGAGAAAAGTAACTGGTAGTGATGATATAGCTATGGGGCATTATGTAACTATTTCTTATGCATTATCAGGTTGGTTAGGTAAATTTGTTGGTAAACCAGAAGAAAGTACAGAAAAAATTAAATTACCTGGTTGGTTATCTATATTTAAAGATTACGTAGTATCAGTTAGTTTATCAGTATTGTTATTTTTCTATATAGCTACAGTAGCGGCTGGTAAAGTAAATGTTGAAAAAATATCTGGAGGAGTAAACTGGTTAGTTTATCCTTTATTCCAAGCATTATCATTTACAGCAGCATTATATATTATAATAACAGGTGTTAGAATGTTCTTAGGTGAAATGGTGCCTGCCTTTGTTGGAATTTCAGAAAAATTAATACCAAATTCAAAACCAGCGTTAGATTGTCCAGTAGTATTTCAATATGCACCAACAGCTACAGTTTTAGGATTTTTATCAGCATATGCTGGAGGGTTATTATGTATGGTTATATTAGCATCTTTAGGTATGGTAGTTATAATACCTGTTGCAATTCCTTATTTCTTTATAGGAGCTACAGCAGGTGTGTTTGGTAATGCAACTGGTGGATGGAAAGGATGTATTTTAGGAGGATTTGTAACAGGAATTCTTATAGCTATAGGGCCTGCTTTATTATATCCAATAATGGAATTAGTTGGATTAAAAGGTACTACATTCCCAGAAACAGACTTTGTTGTTTTAGGATTATCTATATATTATTTAGGTAAGATGTTTGGAAGATAATGTGGAGGATATTATGTTAGATATAAAGAGTTTAGAAGAAAAAGCTAAAGAATTAAGAAAAAATATAGTTGAGATGGTATACCTTGCAAAAGCAGGACATCCTGGAGGTTCTTTATCATCAATAGATATATTAAACTATATTTATATGAATGAAATTGATTTTAATTCACAAAATAGAAGTAGAGTTATAATATCTAAAGGACATGTAACACCCGCTATATATTCTGTATTAATTTCTAAAGGTATTATAGATAGAAGTGAAATAGGTACTTTTAGACAGGTTAATTCTAAGTTACAAGGACATCCAGATAGAAATAAAATTAAAGAATTAGATGCAAATACAGGTTTACTTGGGCAAGGATTATCAATAGGTATAGGTATGGCTCTAGCAAAAAAATTAAAAAATGATGATAATAATATTTTTGTAATATTAGGTGATGGTGAAATTCAAGAAGGACAAATATGGGAAGCACTTATGAGTGGTTCACATTACAAACTAGACAATTTAATAGCTATACTTGACTATAATGGATTATCATCTAAAGGTGATGTTAATAAGTCAATGAATTTAGAACCAATTAAAGATAAGGTAGAAGCTTTTGGTTGGCATGTTATATGTATAGATGGACATGATTATAAAGAAATTGATTCTGCTATAAAAGAAGCTAAGACTATTAATGGAAAACCTACTTTTATAATTGCTAAAACAGTTAAAGGAAAAGGTGTAAGTTTTATGGAAAATAATCCAAAATGGCATAGTGGAGCTTTAAAAGATGAAGAATATATAGAAGCAATAGAAAATGTTGAAAGAGGGTTTTAAAATGGTATATAATTATACATCACCAAGAGATCATATAGGAGATATTCTTAATGAAATAGCAGAAGCTAATGATAAGATAGTGGTTATAGATAGTGATTTATCATCATCAGTTACAACTAATAAATTCCAAGCTAAATATCCAAATAGATTTTTTGAAATGGGAATAGCTGAACAAAATTCATTAGGTGTTACATCAGGATTAGCAACAGAAGGATTTATACCTTTTTATGTTAATTTCTCAATATTTTGTATAGGGACAGTATGGACTCAATTAAGACAAGCTTGTTATGCAAAATTAAATATTAAATTAATAGGAACACATCCTGGTATGGATAATGGTCCTGATGGAGCATCTCACCATGCTTTAGAAGATTTAGCCTTAAGTAGATCTTTAGCAAATTTAACTATATTAAACCCTATTGATTTAGAAGATTTAAAAGCTGCAATAAATAAAGCAATAGAAATAGAGGGGCCTGTGTATATAAGGGTGGCAAGAGATATAGTTCCTATTTTACATGAAGAAAATATTAGTAATTATGATTTGAAAATTGAGACAATTTTTAATGAAGGAAATGATTATGCAATAATTTTTGAAGGAACGGCTGCAAAACAAGCCTTAGATGGTTTTGAATTACTTAAAAAAGAAGGATATAAAAATAAATTGATTAGTATAAAAACTATAAAACCTTTAGATAAAGAAGGAATAATTAAAGAGATATCTAATGTAAAAGGAGTATTAACCGTTGAAAATCATACATTAAATGGTGGATTAGGATCAGTTATATCAGAAGTTATAGCTGAAAACGCATTAGGTGTTAAATTAAAGAGAATAGGAGTAAAAGATACATTTACAGAATCAGGAAAAACAGTAGATGTTAAGAAAAAATATGGTCTTGATGGAGAAAATGTTAGAGATACAATAATTAATTTTTAAAGTTAGTAAATACGCATCATAAAATATCACGATTAAAAGTGGGGATTTTCCTCACTTTTTATATTTAGTAAATTTATTATTAAATATTTTAGTGGTTAAATATTTCTTTTTTAATTAAAAGATAGTATAATAGTAATGAAAAGCATAATTTAAATAAATATTTTGAAATAATAAAAAAAATTAAATTGAAACATATTATTTTAAATTAAAAAATGACTGTTTATTAAATTTTTAAAAATAGGAGTGTTGTAATGAAAGAACTAGATTTTGAAAAGTAATTAATTGAACTACTTTCAAATGGAAAGTAGACGGAACAAATTCTACCTGCCAAGAATACTCAAGTAAAAAAACATATAAGAAAAAACAGTCTGAAAACTCTTTATACCAAGTGTTTACAACTGACTATAATCAAATCTATGGAAGAATAAGACATGATGCATTGGATAAAGATTTCACCTTACTTGATGATATAAAAGTACTTTACCAAGAATTCGCTTTTAAATATGATAGTGCAAAAGATAAGAATTCAAAAGAAGAAATTATCAATTTATTTATATTGGAAACAAACAATTACTGAGTTAGGAGGTATTAAATTTTATGAATAATGAAGTTATTTTTTATAAAGATGGTGAGTTAGCGCTTCCTGTAGAAGTTACACCAGATAAAGAAACTGTTTGGTTAAGGGTCGAAGAAATGGCAGAACTTTTCGACAGGGATCGTTCTGTAATACAAAGACATATAAAAAATATATTTAAAGAAGATGAATTAGAGAAAAATTCAACTTGTGCAAAATTTGCACAAGTTCAAAATGAAGGCAACAGATCCGTAGAAAGAATTTTTGATTATTACAACCTCGATATGATTATATCCGTTGGCTATCGAGTAAAGTCTCAAAGAGGAATTGCTTTTAGAAAATGGGCTACAACTATATTAAAAGAATATATTGTTCAAGGTTATGCAGTTAATGACAAACGATTAAAAGTATTGAATAAAGTAATAGAAATCCAGTCAAACATCATTTCCGATGTTCTTGAATTAGATTCTAAAGAAGTTTTTGATGTTATTCAAAAATATACTCAAGCACTTGAGTTGTTAGATGATTACGATCACCAAGTTGTTCAAAAGCCAAAACAAACTAATAAAGAAAGCTATCATCTAAGCTATAACGAGTGTCGTAATCTCATTGATAGTATGACATTTAATAGCATATCAACCATATTTGGAAAAGAAAAAAGCAAAGGCGTATTAGAAGGTATCATCGGCTCGGTTTATCAAAGTGCATTTGGAGAAGATATATATCCATCCACTCAAGAAAAAGCAGCAAATCTCCTTTATTTTATAGTCAAAGATCATCCTTTTATTGATGGATGCAAAAGAATTGCTGCAAGTATATTCTTATATTTTCTAAACAAAAATAATTTACTGTTTAAGGATGGAGAAAAAATAATTTCTGATAGCACATTGGTAGCGATTACTTTGTTATTAGCAGAATCAAAACCGGAAGAAAAAGAAATTATGATTAATGTAATTATGAATTTCTTAACATGGTAAATTGTACTTTCTTAAACCATTTATGCAGATAGAAAAAAGCCAGCAGAATTTACACTCTGTTGGCTTAATTAATGTCTATTGTGTGTCATTTAAAAATAAAAGATAAATATAACATACAATAAAAATATTTAGAAAATACAAAAACGTGTGCTAATAAACTTTTAAGTTTAAAAGTACATGTTTTAAATTAAAAAAACTTTTTAGAATTTATAACTCAAATTTAATCCTATAAATCCTGAATTTTTATACCCTGTATAAGTATATATCCCAAATGATTTATAATTTAAACCTAGTCCTAATTTAACTGAAGGTAATAATTTAAAGTTTTTTACATTTTGTGGTATTAAATAATCTCTACCATCCACTTCTACATTATTGCTTTCTAAATATTTAGCATAAGTATAAAGTCTATTATTAGAAATACTTAATCCTATATTTAAATAAGACATAACCCCTAAATTATCAGTAAATTTATACCCAAATTTAGTAGTTATATATGGTGTTATTGAATAACTTATTTTATTTACTGATACAATATTTGTTAATTTAGATACTGCATCATTATTGTTATAAGCATTAATTTTTTCATCATATTCTTTTTTTAATTCATTATATTTATCTAAAGCTTCAGTCCATTTTTCTTTTTCAGAATCAATAACTTTTTCATTAAGATTGGCAAATGTATCTTCTTCTAATTCTGAATCATCTTCTTCATTATTTTCTCCAGCATTATTATTTTCATCACCATTTTCCTCACTACTTTCACCATCATTTCTTTCTGCTTCATTTGGTTGAGATTCGTTAGTTTCTGAACTTTCTTCACCATCTCTTAAGATAATATGCTCTGAAACAGAAACAGTTGTATTACTATGATTTTCTTCTTCATTTGCTGTATTATCTTCACTTTCTGCATTTTCTCCAGATTCAGTATTTTCTTCAGTTTCTGTATTATTTTCAGTTTCTTCTTCAGCTTCATCTGGATCTCTTACTGGTTTGTCAAAATCTTCATTTTTATATCTTTCTAAAAGATTTACAGGTTTTTCATAATCTTCCTCTTTATTTTCAATTTCAGGTTCTTTATATTCTCCATATTTTTCTTTATACTTACCTAAAATTTCAGTTTTTTTATTTTCTAAATCAAGAATCTTATTTTCAGAGTTTTTCTTTTTATCTTCATTCTTTTTAGTATTTTCTTCTAAATTTTCAAGTATAGCAATATGTATATCAAACTCATTTTCAACATTGAAATAAAGATCAGCTTTTTTTCTAGCTACTTTTATTTTTTCAATAAAATCTTTATATTCTTGTTCTTCCTTATATTCTTCATAAGTTTTTTCACCTTGTTTATTAACATAATCATTAAGTTCTTTTAAAAGATTTCTTACCTCTTCTTTTTGTTCATTATTTTTAACAGATAATTTTTCTCTTTTTTCTTTTAATTTCCCCAAATCTTCTTCTATATTACTATAAATTTTTTTAAAATCAGAATATTCATTCAAAATTCTTTCTGTTTTTTTAAGTTCTTTTCTTTCTGAATATAATTTATATATTACATCTCTTACATTCTTATATACCATTGAATATTCAGTAGAAAATCTTTTGAATTCTTCTTCTTTATCAATAGCTTCTTTATTAGCTATATCTAAATTTTCCTTAAGTTTTTCAAATTCTTTATTATTTATTTCAACTTTAGGTACAACAACCGATGAAAAATTATTATTTAAATCAATGGCAATATTACTAGAAATACCTGCTCCTACTCCTAAATATATCTTTTCATTTGAAAATTTTATTGGATAATAAGTATCCAAATTAAGACCTAAATTTAACTTTTGTATTTTTAAATCTCCTTTAACAAGACTACCTAATCCAGCATTTTCAAAATCTTTTTTACTTACTTTGTCAATATCATAACCAACAGAAAAACTACTTTCTATATCTACAGGTAATTTATTAGCAGAAAATGCTGTTATAGTTGCTAAACTATATATTAAAATTTTAAATTTATTCATATCTGCTCCTCTAAAACTCAAATTTAAGTGATGCATTTATTGCATTACTCTTTATATTTTTATTTATATAACTCAATCCTAAATTGACATTACCATATTTTTTATCAAATTTAATACCAAAATTAACTAAATTATCTTCAAGACTAATTCCTTCAATATTTCTTGTAAATTTATACTCTTTAAGAGTTGCTTTTGATTCTATAGTAGTATCAACTAAATATTTAGTATAATCAGCAAATAATTCAAAGTTATAATTTTTATAATTCAATGCTAATTTACTTCCTAATGTTACTGTTGGTTTAAAGAATATTTCACTTTCTGATCTATATCCAAAATCATTATTTTCATTGTATGAGCCTTTAATATATGTTTTCATGTTTAATCCTATATATGGTTTAATAGATAATTTTATATCACTATTTATATCCTTATTATATCTATAACCAAATACATTATTGAAATTCAAAATAAGATCTGAACTTCTTGTATCTTCAACATGTTTATCTAATAATTCTCTTGATATATGTTTATCTAAATAATCAAAACCAATTAAAGTATCTAATTCAAAATTCTTATATCCTATTTTATTAGCTATGCCTAATCCTACACTATTAACATTTACATTTCCTAAAACTTTTGTATTATCATTTGGATATTTAACTTTAAATCTTAAATCTTTAAGTAATGAATGTTCATAACTTACTCCAACATTTGTAGTTAAGCTAAGATCTGATATTTTAATATTATGAGAAAATCCTAACATCATTCCATTAATAGAATATAATCTTTTTTTAGTATTTACCATCTTACTATCTAATCTATTAATTAGTCTTGCAAATACATTAAATTGTTTATTATTACCATCTAATGTATTTAATAATTCTCTATTATTAATATCTGATATTTCTGTCCCTAAAGTTAATGAATCTGATAATATATCTCCATTTAATTTTTCAAGATCTTCTTCATCTGTCATTTCTAAATTATCTAAACTAACCGCTAATCTAGATAATTCATTTTTATCTAATGTAGAACTCATTTCATTTATTATCTTATTTCTCAATTTTGAAGAAAGAGTTGTTGGCATTTCAGTTTTCTTATTCAAAACATCTTCAATATGTTCTTTTCTTTCCAAATACATTTTAACTACATTTTTATCCTTATCTTTAGATAATTCTGTAACTAAATTTAACCCTGAACTTACACTTTTTACCCCAAAATTAAATTTAGAAATATCTTCAACAGGAACATCTTTAGCTACAAATACAAGTTTTTTATTTATTGTATCTTCAGTTTCTTCTTTCTTATTTTCTACTATATCTTCTTCTGTATAATCTTCTAACTTCTTAGTTTCCGGTAACTTAAATGTTAACATTCCATATTTTCTAAATAAAGAAATGTTAAAATGATTCATATCAGATAAGTCTAACTTATCTACACTTAATCTTCCACCAGTTGCAACTATTGTCTCTGAATTTTCATACGGTTTATATGTCCCAAATATTGAATCTTTTTCTGAATATGAATAAAGTTTACCTTTATTATATACATTAGCATAAATTCCACCTTTTATTGGTTCAAGTCCTAAAAGAATTCTTGCATAATTCCCTTGTTCCATACGAACTGAATCTATCTTAAGTTTTGTATTTTCTGATACGTATACATCTGAGTTTTGTACCCCTTGTACAACTAATGTTCCTCCTTTAATATATGTAGGTTCAGTATAAGTATTATTACCAGATAAAATTAAAGTACCATTACCATATTTTTCAAGTCCTGCACTATAGAATAATTCTCTTTCTTCAAAATCAAGACTTGGTATATATCCTTTAATTTTTGGTCTTAATCTATTAACAATATCAGATATTGTAATATTAGTTTTTTCTAACACTTTCTTAACATTATCGTGTTTTTCTAAGAAATCATCAGATAACAATTCTTTATCTTTAAAATTAGATGTTAAAGTCAATACAGTTCCTTCATCAAATGTAATAAATCCTCTTGAACTCATATGTTTAATAGGATCAAATCCACCTTTTATACTATTTGCAAATGTATATGTTCCATAAGGAATATTTGCTATAAAGTTTTCTTCTCCTACTTCATGAGTTAAAGCCTTAACAAATCTTGCTGGACCATCAAGCGCTGAATCTTTATCCATTATTCCCCAACCTATGTTTTCATCAACACCATAAAGTCCCTTACTTAAAATTTTAACATTATCTGCACCTTCTGGCTTATTAGGATCTGCTTTTTTATATATAACTCTATAATCATCAATAGTTGTTGTAAGTAGTGATGTTTTTATATCATGAGCACTCATCCAAGGATATTTTTCTGCTATCATTCCAGCAACAGCTGTCATTCTTGGTGCTGAAAATGATGAACCATAAGCAATATTTTCTCCTATATTTTCACCTTTACCATATTTTTTTTCTTCTTCAGTTAAACGTTTAGTATAAACATAAGACCCATCAGTTGCCATAGTCCATAATTTAGCTTTACCCGCTCTTGAGAAAGAAAATCTTGTATCATCATTAATGAAATCTTTATGTTTTTCTGACATATCATCTACAACTTTTATTCTTTTTAGAACTTCTTCTTTATAACCCTTAGGATATTTTTCCGGATGTAAATTAATATCATTTAAAATACCTATTAAATTATTATATTCAGATAACATTCCAACACCATAAAGTTTTAATCTCTTATAATTTATCTTATCTGTATTTAATCCCCATTCATCTGATATGTCCTCAGTTGCATCTTCACCATAAGCAATACTTTTAGGCGCAAGACCTACTGAACCTAATATATTTTTTCTATAATTATAGTTGTACTTATATTCTCTTCCTTCATCTAATGCTTTTTTCTTTTCTAATTCATTTAAAAATGATGGAATTGAAGCAAAATCATTATTATATTTGTAATTAGTATCATAATACGGTATTTTTTTACCATCTTCATCATAATCTACAAGATTTACTGGAGCATCATTATATGTATTTCCCGCAGATCTAACAAATAAAACATCATGATTTGCAGCTACTAATTCTGGAGAACTTTTTAATCTATGTTCAAGAGTTAATAATCTTAAATCTACTAATTTTTTATAATCTTCCTTAGTAATTTCATTCTTTTTATCAAAATATTCATATACACTTGGTATTCCTAATTCTCCATCATAATATTTTTTAAGATTATCTTTAGTAGTTAGATCATCATTTTTTAACCAAGATAAAACAGCATTTTTAAATTTATAATCTGTATTAAAGGCTTTAGCTCCTTTTTCATAATCTTTTTCAGTTAATCCCTTTAATGCAATGTATTCTTCAACATTATTATTTCCACCATAAGACATATTAATAGCTTTAATATTTTTGTTCATATCTAATATTGAAGAAATATTTTTAGCTGCTAATTCTGCACTAATGTGACTATCATCTACACCTACACTAATTGTTGTAAAATGTAAATTAGAATATTTTAACTTATCTACTTCTGTCATTCTATAAATTTCTTCTGATAAATCTGCTAATTCTTTATACATTACTTTATATTTCTCATTTTTAAGAGTTTCAGATGTATTACCATCTTCTATTAATGCAGAAATCTCATCTAATTTTTTTGCTGCAGATTGTATTTTATCTGCCAAATATTTTTGCATTATTTCAGAATGTTTATACTTTTCTTGTAAATTGGTTAATACTCTTCCTATAAAATTATTCAATTCTGCACGTGTACTAATAAAATCAGGTAATTCTCCTGTTTCACCTATTTTAGATAACATTCCTGTCAAATGACCATACCAATAGAATCTATCTCCCAAAACATTTTCATCTATCATAGAACCTATAACAGTTGCACCATGTTGTCTATCTAAATTCATATTTGCAAGTTTTCTATCATTATCATATTTGGCATCTTTTTTAAAATCTTTAATTTTATCATCTTCTTTGGCTGTAGCTCTATATACTCTTGCTTCTACCTCATCTGAAAGATCAAAGAAAGTTCCATCAGCAACACCTACATTTACACCATCAAACGATATAAATGTTTTATCTTTCTTTTCAAAAATAACCTTACCATCTCTTATTATTTTTCTAGAAATATTATGTATTCCAACAGTTTTATCTTTATCAAGAATTTCAGTTTTAAATTCTATTTTACCCTCATTTTTAACACTTTCACTATATTTTAAAATTCCTGAAACTAATCCTTCATTAAATCCACCTTTAACTGTTCCATCATCAGATAATTTTAAAGTTTTTTCATTTAAATCTGTCAATAATTCTGAAAATTTATTTTTATAATCTGATAACTTATGACCAAATTCTACATTCCTAATATACTCTTTATCTTGGAGTCCATCAATATGGTCTACTATACTAACTCTTTTAAATCCTGCAAAATCATCTAAATCCTTATATTTATCTGCTTCAAAATATTTAGAATAATCTATATACTCTACACCTTGATTATCTCTTTCAATTTCTCCAAGATCTACATCTTCAAAAGGTTCATCAATAGTATTAATACTATACTTAACTCTTTTATCTTTGTTAATAACTTTTAAATCGGCATACTTAATATTATCTTTTAATTCATCTGGTCTATTTATTATACTAACTTTTTCATCAAGTCTTATATCTTTAGTTACACCATTTACATTATCTCTTACTTGTATATACACATAATTCTTATTATTATCTACTACAACCTTATACTTAACATTAGATAACTCTGGTTTATCAGGAAATAAGTCACTTCCTTTTTTCTCTTCAACTACTATACCGTTATTCTCTCCAACTGTATATTTAGAATAACCCTCACTTCCTTCTTTATATACTAAAGAGGGTTTTTTAGTAAACAGTTTAACTATACTTACATTTTTATTTAAAGATTCATTTTTAAGATATATCTCTTCACCTTCATACATATCTGGTAAATTACTTACTTCAAAACTATCTTTATTTACATTTTTTAAATAATCAACTTTTTCTTTTTTTACTTCTTTTACTATATCTTTAAGATCTTCATTAGGATCATATTCTGGATTAATATATTTAACACTAGTATTCTTTTTTTCACTATCTTTTGTATTTATACTTGCACAACTTGTTAATGCAACTAGCCCTAGTGTTACACTTAGTATTCTCTTATTTATCTTCACGTCTACCTCCTACCAAGTATATTTTAAATTAAATTCAACTGTTGGATTTAATTTTCTAAATTCAAACTTTTTATCAACTGGACCAAATTGTCCGTTATCTGGTCTTCTATCATCTTTTATTAAATTAATAACTTTTTTCTCAAAAATTAAATTAAATCCTAAAGAACCATCTAGACTTAAATTCTTTGTAACCATATATCCTAAATTAACTTTTGGATTAATTTCTAAACTACCACCTATGTTATATCTCGTATTAAAAGTATCACTTATTAAAGGTTTTTCCTTATATGATTCTATATCATTTATATTATAGTGATACAATTTTTCATTTCTTAACATTAATGTATCAAATTTTGCTTTTAAATTAACTTCTGCATTCAAATTTAAATTTTCCTTTATTTTATTTGTATATTTAGTATTTGAATTTACTTCAATAGAATTTATAGCAAAAGTTGCAACTACCTTATCATCTTTACGTGTAACATAATTATATCCTGAACTATGATGAAATTTTGCACTATTATTTAATTCAAATTTATCTATCCCAGTAAATTTAGTCCCAACTTCTATATCAAATTTTTCACTGAATTTATTAGGATTTAATTTTTTAACCTTTTTAATAGTATCAAGATCAAAATCGCTTAATAACTTTACTTCTACATCTAGATTTTTAATCATTTTATTTATATATTTTATATCTAATTTTGATTTAATCTTATTCTTAGGTTCAATATATATATCTGTTGTAAATTTTCTTGTAGTCTCCAAACTATTTTCAGTATTAATAATAATATTTTGATTTTCTCCTAATTTTCTTTCATACTTACTATTAAGCCCTATATTAAATGTATGAGGTATAACATCAACAGTTAATATATCAGGTTGTATTAATAAACTTGGAGAATAACCAATACTTGTATTAATATCTAAATCATTAACGTCATCTTTTAATATATATGAAATTTTACTATTAATATTTGGCTCTAATTTTGATTTAACATCACTACTAGCTAATTTCCCTTCATCTGGAAGATAATTAGCTTTTCTTAATTCAAATAAAGTAGATATATTGCTATCTAAAACAATTTTTCCCTTAGATAGTATAAAGGAATTATTAGAATTTACACTCAATTTTGGATCTAATATATCATAAAAAACTCTATATGGCTTATCTTTAGTATTACCTCCTGAATATTCAGCTTTATGTTCTAAATCAAATTTCATTTTATATTTATTATTTTCATTATGACTATATTCAAATTCTAAATTAGCATTTTGATTAAATTTAGTAACATAATCCCCTACGTGAAAATCTGGAAACTCTTCAAGTTCTGTATCAAAAGCATCAAATGGTATATTTGCATTATGTAGGTCTATATCAAAAGCATATTTACTACTTAATTTGAATTTATCATTTATATCTTTATCTACATTTATATTTGTTTTAAAATATGATTTATCTTTATCAAATCTATGGAACTGATTTGCTTTATATTCCAATCTAGCATCTATATTAGTATTTAATAACTTACCTTTTAAACTAGATGAAAATATACTATTTCCTAGAGCTTCTTTTGAGCCATCATCCTCTACATACTCTGTTTTTACTTCTTCTGTAATTTTGCCACTCTTATCTACATTTTTTTTAACCCAAAAATCATCTAAATAATATTTTAATGAATTAGATAATTTTAAATCATTATTTAATTCAATATTAGAATTAACAGAAAATTTTGTCATTATATCATGATTTGCATCTCTTTTCTTAAAGTTATTGATATGCTTAACATCTTTATCAAAATCATTAATAGCAAAATCTTTTCTTGAAGATTTTATTACTGTTTCAAATTCTAATTCTTTTATTGGAACTAACTTTAAATTTGCTAAAGTTAAGTCATAACCTGAAGTCTCATATCTAAATTTAGATGGATAAACATCTTTTTCTTCATATCTAGGAGAAAAAATAGTATTAACTTTAATTCCAGTTTCTATACTATTTTCTAAACCCATAGCATTAACAGCTAAAAGTAAACTCCATAATATAGCTATATTTTTATTCATCTTAGTTTCTCCTTTCAATTTTCTTATTTTTAGTATACTCCAAAGTTAATAAGAAATCTAATATATTTAATATATGTTATCTATATATTTAATTAATGATTATTATTCTTAATTATATA
>NZ_LOHY01000096.1 GCF_001559795.1 Pseudostreptobacillus hongkongensis
TAAAACTCTCATCTTTTCTACATTATATCATATTTTTATTTTTTTAACTTTTTTAAATTGAATTGTTTTTTTATACAAATCATCTATTTATTATACTTTACTTATGTAACCTAGGGGTTGCGTTTGTTACTTTAAAGTGCAATTTGACAATAAAAACACCAATGTTTATAGGTGTTAGAGTATGGTTTGATTACTGTTTTTTGTCGAAAGGTGGGATACATACACCAAAGGAAGATAGGCAGACTTCTTATCATCTGCTATCTCCTCACAGTGGATATTAGTAAGAGCCTCATATGTTGTAAGGTCTGAATAAGCTTCATGATTAAACTTATCAATACCAGTATCTCTTAATCCTCCTGTTCGATAAATGGATAGATGCCTTCGTTCTTCAAAATGTCATAAAGGAAAAGTCTTCCCTTCTGAGTCCAGTAAGTATGCATCACACTTCTTCTTTCATCAATTGCGTAGGTACGAGACTGTGTGTATCCAAACTCGGAATAATGCTGATATAAAAGCCATGTCTTTCTAAACTTGTACTGAACCCCAAGTTTATGAAGTAACTCATTAAACTTTCGACCACTCATGCCATAGTCTTTTGCAATCTGTGTGATAGGAACTGTGTTTGTGTTCTGAAGAATGAGATCATAGTAACTTACCTTTGGCTGAAGTTCTGCAATATGCTGTCTCTGAACAAGTGCTAATGTTTCAAGCTGCTGTCTTCTCTCATGCTCTTCCTTAAGCTGAGTAAGTGCTGAAATTGCAAGATCAGGATTGCTAAGAATCTCATCAATCGCATACATACCATGGTTACGAATAGCCGAAAGAACTTCTGATATAACCCAATGCTTGAACTTCTTTGCATTAGGCATCTTGCTTGAAAGAATAAGACTGTAAAGACCTGACTCATTAATAAGGATTGTTTCCTTATCCTGGTTACCATCGAAAATCATAACCTTGTGTATGTCATCTTCATCAACGTGGCGGTTAATATCACGACTACCATTTTGGTATCCGAGGATATATGCCACATCCTTACCAACAAACATAATCTCACCGTTAACAGTTGCTGTTCTTACAGAGCCAAAGTCTGTGCTATTAAAAATTTGTAATTCCATGCGAATTACCTCCTTATAATTTCTTGAAGGTGTCACCCTCCTAACGTGTAGCCTTGGGAGAAGAGTTAAAAGGACGTTTTTGAAAAAACTTTTTTAATTTTTTAATTGAACGTCTGTAACGATGGCTGACATTATTTGAATCGTCACCGATTAACTCTGCATACTCACCGACAATCATGTCATCAAGAGCAATAGCAATCACCATGTCCGCAATTTCTGGTTTAAGAAAATTTCTCAAGATTTTGCAGTATTCTTCATATTCGATTTGGTTATGTACACCGTTGATAGAACTGTAGAAAGCAGACTTGTCAGCTGCTCTGAACATGATTGCCTCTTCGGTATTAACCTCAACTGTTCCATCTTTGCTTTTCATATAAGCATTGCCAGTATGACGGTCATGCTTGTGCCAGCTGTTGTAATCTGGTCTGTTAAATCTCTTTTCGATTACATCCTGGATTCTCTTTTCGTAGTCTTCTTGACTCTCTTCTTCTGTGATTGAGATGTTTAACCATTTTTCAATCTCCTTTGTTTCAACCTCTAAGGTTTGGTATGCATCCTCGTAACGCATCTTAATTTTCATAATGTCTGCCTTTCTGCCTGATTCTTGCAGAAGGGCAATAGGAACAAATAAAGGCCAGCGCTTGTAGAAGTACCGACCCAAAAAGCCTGAAAAATGGCATAAGGAAATAAGGGTACCTCTATCACACCTTCCACAGGTTCTCCTGTAGTTGATGTCGATATCTGTATCCCAATGCCCTTATAGCTAATCAGGCCTTGTGATATTTAATATTTGAGTGTCTGCCACTCAATTTGATACACAACAATTTATGTATCAAAATCAATAGCAGTGTTTTATTAGAGTGAACTAAAAATATGTATAAACGAGCAATTCTCTTCGAACGCATAATTTGTTCACGGGAAAGTGTAGAATTTTGCAAAAATTTCTGATATAATAGTCCGTAGACAAATTCTCGCAAACCATTGAACCTATGCAAGTACCTTGTTGCCTGTTTTTTACACTTACGAGTATACATATTCGATTAGGTGAGCAATGGTGAGTTTTGGTGAGTTACTTGAAACAACTATTAAAGAGGTGAATTTAATGAATTTTGAGGAGTTTGCAAAAAAACTAAAACCTCTTATCGGAGGATCATATAATAGCGGAACATTCACCAAATCTTTATTTGAATCGATTGTTCCAATTGAGTCAGTTGACCTGCTTGGACATTTTAAGATTGAAACTTATAGGTCTTACTACAAAGGGTCAGGTATTGGAAAGATTGCTAAGACAATTGTTCCATACTTAGATGCAGAGCAATTTGTAGAGTACCTTGATTCATTTGAATCAGAAGACACGGCTCAGAATTTAAGTGATGCCTTTGAGAAAGAAATTACAAATATTACTCCACACAATGCCTCAGAGAAGATCTCCTATCTTTTTAAAGACATAATCAAAGATGCTGCATCAGCCAAAAGAAAAAGCACTCCGAAGAGTGCTGATAAAAATTCACACGATATTCTTGAAGAAAAGATACTGACATCTGGACAGGCAGTAGTCGATGCGTGGGGTAACGCAGTAAGCAACCTACTAAATGAATTAGATGGTAACAGTACTACCGGAACAATAAGTATTCCAATTCCAGAAGAACTAGCAGATGAATCTCCCTATTCTTCTGAAGACAATTTACTACTTGAAGAGTTCACAGCAGATTATGACGAAATCATGGTTTCTCTCATTGGAGAAAACTATGCTGCATCATTAATCGACATGACTCTGCCATGTAAAATAAAAGACTTGTATGAAACCAGATGGGTGTCAAAAGCAGATACATTTGCTGATCCATCTTTAAAATCATATGTTTTTGGTTTACTTGGCGAATTAAACAATATAAGCAATAGCTTCTTATCACGTGGCTCTGCAACTCCTTTTTTAGAAAGTTCAAGAACCAAAATACGCAATTTGTATATAAAGCTTCATCCAGACCAATTCGCATGGTCATTTCCGTATGATGCTTTTATCGATGATTGGGATGACGGAGAATATCAATAACCGAAGGGAGGAATGCTAATGCCAACAATCAATGAATCTATCAAGAAGATAGATAGTGTTATCTGTAGGCATTTAGATGAAATAGAAAATAATTCTCGTGGTGCTATTTCTCAAGACATTTTAGAGCAGTTAACAAAGTTCGTAAATCACATCATGCTCAAGTTTTATGCTAGCGGCAGAGAAATACCTATCAATACTGAAAACATAGCAAATGCCATCGAGTTTGCACAGATAAACAGCGAACTGTACACCTTATATAAATTCCATAATTACCTGGAAGTAGTCACTACACAATACACTTTGGATGAAGACGGTTCTGAACGATTAATGCTGAAGTACTATCAATACCTATTAGAAGCCAAAAATCTTATCTGGAACTACTTTGGTATCGAGGTATTACATAACATAGACAAATTTCCTCTTCATTTAGATGATACTTTACAGGAATACTATAAAAAAATTTCTGAAAAAATAGAACAACATCCCGTGCCATTACATAGTGACAGTAAAGATAAATACTATATTCAGAAAATCAAACCACTTTTTGTAAACAGAAAAATATACTATGAAATCACATTTATGCCTATAGATGATAGGAAGAACAAATCCAAATCTAACAGCGTAATTGCTTTTACCAAACTTCCAATCAAAAGAAATTATGCATCTAAATTTCATCTAATACATGAAACTATCGATATACTAGGAAAAACAATGCCGATCATCATTATTGATGGTTGGGAGGTATCCATTCGTGACTGTGAATTTCAAAATTTTATCAAATTGATAAAAGGAGAGAAAAAAAGAGTACCGTATCCAGAACAACGAATAATCTGTGAGTTTCTTACCAAGAAAAAATACACCCTTACTTCGATAATGGACTTTCCAGATAAGGCATATGATGAACTTACTCTAGAATGGAAAAATAACCTTAAATCCACTATTTTTATTCCAATTCTAGACCAATGTAGAAATCTTATACGAAATGGGCGTAAAGGACAAAATGTGCTACGTTATCTTCTTTATAACATGAACAACGTCATAATCAAGAGCCAATATTCAAATGGATACTATAGCAAATACTATGAAGAGTGGGTACACGCCGGAAACAGTTATCTTTCCGGTTTGTATTTATCTAATGGTTGCAGACAGTTTGATTCTTTACCATTTAACAAATCTCCTGTTGGCCACAATCCAAAATTATCAGATGTATTTGATTGTATTCCATGCAAGGATAAACGTCCGGAATTATTCGCAAGGTTTATAAGGAATAACACTGAAGGTAAAGGTCAGCTCTTTACAGATATTGAGGAATTGAGTAATTTCCCAGATTATCCAAAGCTCATTGAAAAATATAACAATAGCCTTTACTCAGGCCACAGACCTGCAAGTGATTTAATGCTTGAACACAATCAGGTATTTATAAACGATTACAAGCTTGATACTTGCACTATAATCGAGAAATTACAGGAGTTGGCTAAATCTGGTATCGAAAATTACAGTAATGATGTGGACATTTGGCTACTATTTGATGATTACGAAATTGATTGTGATGAAAAGAAAGCCATCATCACTCGCATTTTTTCGGAATCAAAAGTTGGTGTGATATATGGTTCTGCAGGTGTAGGTAAATCTACGCTTATAAATCATGTTTCTCACTACTTAAATGATGATGCCAAATTATATCTAACCCAAACAAATCCAGCAAAAGAGAACCTGATGCGAAAGATTGATGCAGAAAATACAACTTTCTCAACAATTGAAAGTTTTAAACGCCGAGTGGCTTCTTTTGCGAAGTATAAGTTATTGGTTATTGATGAGTGTAGTACAGTCAGCAATAAAGATATGGTTGAGATTCTTCAAAATGCAAATTTTGAAATGCTTTTATTAGTTGGAGACACTTATCAGATTGACGCCATTCAATTTGGAAATTGGTTCTCAGTATTAAAAGCATTTTTACCAGAAAGTGCTGTATTTGAACTTACCCAGCCCCATCGAACCAAAGATGAACGATTATTTGAACTTTGGGATAAGGTCAGACAGATGGATGATACTGCAAAAGAAGTTATCGAAAGAGAAAGCTACTCCTTAAAAGTAGATGAATCATTGCTCTCTTCTCTTGACCCAGAAGAGGCTATTCTCTGCCTGAACTATGATGGTTTATATGGAATCAACAACATCAATAGATTCTTACAGGAAAGCAATCCCAACCCCGCTATACAATGGGCCATTCAACAATATAAAGTTGGAGACCCGATTCTCTTCCTTGATTCGGATAGGTTCTTCCCTGTCATACACAATAATATGAAGGGAATCATAAAGGGAATTGAAATCTTAGACCCAGACACTAATGAAGAACGCATTCAATTTGATATTGAAATACCTAAGGTAGTAAATGAAAGTGATCTTTGGCGTATTAACCTCGAACTACTTGAATGTTGGAAAAGCGAAGGAAAATCGTTAGTTAGATTTTATGTACACAAATTAAAGAGCGCTGACGAAGATGGAGATGAAAGTACCTCATTCACTATTGTACCATTTCAATTCGCTTATGCTGTATCCATTCATAAAGCGCAAGGATTGGAATATGACTCTGTAAAAATCGTCATTACCGATGAGGTTGAAGAACTTGTAACACACAATATCTTCTACACTGCTATCACAAGAGCCAGGGAAAAACTAAAAATTTACTGGACTCCAGAAGTTGAAGAAAAAGTTATAAACCGAATTAAGCCACGAGATATAAGTAAGGATGTAGAATTATTAAAGAACTATCTCATAGATAGACAGAAATAAAAAGATCCCTTTGATTTTTTTCTATAACACAAGGAGGTTGAGACATGAGAATTAGTTATAACAAATTATGGAAGATGTTAATCGACAAAGAAATGAACAAAAACGATTTAAAAGATGCTGCCGGAATAAGTGCAGCATCTATTGCCAAGCTTGGTAAAGGTGCAAATATCACCACCGATGTCCTTATCAAAATCTGTGAAGCAATGGATTGTAAATTAGAGGACATCATGGAAACAATAAAGGATTAGGATTTGATAATACCAATGAATCGCAATACATCCGTGGAACTCACCAATATGTGCATGGTCTACGATAGAAACGGTAATGTCCTAGTTGAGGAAGAAGTCGGTAAGGACTCTTGTGGTTAATTTTTCCTGGTGGTCATGTTGAGAACAGAGAATCTGTTGTTGATTCAATGGTCAGAGAAATAAAGGAAGAAACCTGGTTGACTATATCCAATCTTGAATTTTGTGGCATTAAAGACTGGGTTGAAGAAGATGGCTCACGATATATGGTGTTCCTCAACAAAGGCAAAGATTGCTGTTTGTTGGCATAAGCAAATCATTGAATATTGATTCTGAATTTGTATTTCCTCAAGGAACATTTTCTCCTGAAAAATTACTGAACCGTAGATGATGCGTTTTCTGATTTACCAAGCATTAAGACTGGAGAAAAAAGTGACACATATAAGTCTCCACCTCAAAACGATTATCAAAAAATGTTACGTGGTTTAGAAGATTATCCAGTAGAGCAGCCCGCTCAACTATATAACCATGTGTCACCAAATCACCCTCAATCGACTGTTGATATGATTGGAAACACACCACAAGGGACACATATGTATCCCACATTTAAGCAAAGAATTCGCCTGTCCTTAAATTACCCTAGTCCGACTCAATTGGCGGGAGGTATCAGACCCTCTTTTCAATTTGGTAACCCTACTGATGCAAGAGGACTAACAACCAGAGAAAGAGCTCGTATTCAAAGTTTTCCTGATTCTTATATATTCAAGGGAGGCATTGTTCAAGAAAGAGTTCAAATAGGTAATGCAGTCCCACCGTTAATGATTTTTAACATAGCAAAGGAATTAATTAAATATTTCAAATAAAACACAAAGGAGCGATGACTATGAATAATTATGGAACTTTTGACATTTATTATGACAGTTTAACTGAGGCTGATTGGTTTTCTCAGCTTCACCCAGCTTTTGATATTGATGCAAACAGATATCATATCATTGAAAGACGAGGTAACAATACCGCTTTAATAGACAAAATCACCGAGTATGATAAGCCTGATATTATTGTGATTAAAGACAACAAACCTCTATTGGTAATTGAAATCACACAAGAGGTTCCTACTGGCCACAATGTTGGTCAGAGATTTGCCAGACTCGTTAGAGCAATTGAATTAGGTATTCCAACAATCTACTACTTCCCATTTGATGCTAAAAAGCATGGTGCTAATGCAAACATTTGTAACCTTAATATAAGACTCTTAGATGCCGCAAAAAAGATGCTTGCTATTCACGATACCCCGATCATGTGCGTTAATTGGCCTACGGATAGAAATGGTGAAATTATCGTAGATGGAACAGAAAATGATGTTATCAAAGAAATAATAAAATCATATGTAGAAAGTGGTTTTAATAAGAATTGTGATGGCATTAAGAATCAGTTGGCATATATGGATTACGAGTATAGAAGACGTTTAGAAATCCGTCCTTCATATGGTACTCTTCCTCCATCTGTAGAAAAAGTTTTAACAACAACATTCTTGAGGAACAATGGTATTACTAATGTTCCTGATAGTTTTAAGAATAGAAAATACACCTATGTTTATAAGATGGATATGACTCCAGACAAATGTAAACGTCAGGATCCATATACTGGAACCACATTCATTTATGACTATATGGTATGCAGAACTGGTAGTGCTGTGGAAGATAAAAACAATAATCTTGTGTTATCTTTCCCTAAGCTTACTATTGATATCTGGAATTCCAAAAATCCTAATGACCCTACAACTAAGAGTTGCAATTGGTATCTTACAGCGAACATGTTCTTACTCAAAGACGGATATATTATGGTTAGGGGGTAAACAATGCTAACAGAAGAAGAAGTATATAATGGCGCCAAGCGATGGCTTAGAAAAAATGGTTTTGATGTTATTGCCGGTCAACCAGCTCGCGGAGTTGACCATTTACCAGTCATAGAGATAAAAAATCCAACCGGTGACAAAGGAAGCAAATATGCTTATAAACCTGATTTGGTCGCATACAAAGATAATATTTTTTACATTATTGAATGCAAGCCCGGATACGATTCAGATGATAATTCCAAAATAAATGATGTGTTAGTATCTGAAACCCGACTCAAATCATTTTATACAGAAATAGAGCAGTATAAACTCTTTGACCGAATAGGATATCATCCCACCTTTGATACATTTAAGAACTCTATAGAAGGTGTTCTAGCATATAGTGGTAACCCTGGTCCTCTCTGTAATTTACATAAACTAATAGTAGAGACTTGGCAAGGAAAAGCTTCTTGGTCATAAAAACAAAATGGAGTATGCAATCTAAATAATTGCATACTCCTTATTATTACTTATCTTATTTATACTTTCTGTCTAAATCTTCGGCAATCAGTTTTGAAACAGGATACATCATTAGAGGAGGAACAGCGTTTCCAGTCTGCACTCTCTCTTGTACTGTGCCACCCTTAAATACATATGAATCAGGGAAACTCTGTATTCTTGCTCTCTCCCTAATAGATAATCCTCTTGGCTGAACAGGATGTCCAAGCTGGAACTGTGGTCTTATTCCACCAGCTAACTGAGTAGGACTTGGATTTTCCATTGAAAGACGAATTCTCTGCTTAAACCTTTCATACATTGGCTCACCTGGTTTAGTTTCTGCAATTTTCTTTATTGTATCCTCTGTATGGTTAGGAGCAGTATGATTATTTAGTTTCTCAGGTTTAGCAATATCAAATGCTGGGTCTTCTCCTCGCAGAATCTTCTGATATTCCGTTATTGCTTCTCCGCCATATGAATCTTTTGATTCGTTATTTTCCAGACCTGGTAAATCTGAAATTGCATCATATACTGTTCTGTATGGTTTCTTATCATATCCAAAGATTGTAGGATTTGATGCATCCGCATAATCTCCTTCTGGGAATTCATACTTATCTACAAAACCTAATCCTCTTCTAACACCAACGAATACTAGACGATGACGTATCTGAGGAACGCCAAAGTTAGCAGCATTGATAAGTTTTACATTTACTGTATAGCCTAACTCATCCATAGCCTGTTTAATATCTTCCTCAAACTTACCACCTGCAGTACTTCTCATTCCAGAAACATTTTCAAGGATAATATAATCTGGCTCAAATACTTTTACAAATTTCATGTATTCAAGGAATAAAAAGTTTCTTTCATCAAAGTCATTGTGTTTTCTATTTGCTAAAGA
Organism: Pseudostreptobacillus hongkongensis; assembly: GCF_001559795.1. Lineage (NCBI taxonomy): Bacteria > Fusobacteriati > Fusobacteriota > Fusobacteriia > Fusobacteriales > Leptotrichiaceae > Pseudostreptobacillus > Pseudostreptobacillus hongkongensis. The sequence goes on from NZ_LOHY01000096.1 coordinate 9,434, forward strand.
AAAGCCCTGACAAGGAACACCACCTGTTAATAAATGTATTTTTTCAATTCCTTTTTCCTTTAACATCTTCTGAATATCAAGTGAATCGATTTTTCTAATATCTCCTAAGCAACCCAAGGCATTAGGATGATTATATGCCCATGTTTCCATAGCTGGCTTAAAATTATCAATTCCAACAACTGACTGAAAACCTGCCATACCACAACCTACTGCAAATCCACCAGCTCCACAGAATAAGTCAATCATAGTATATTTATCTGTTGGTGGTACTACATTATCGTAATTAATAAACTTCACATCTTCTACAAGATATGAACTCTTTTCAACAGGGATTGTATTATCCCATATATTCTTCTTTTCTTCCTCTGAAATTGATGCACCATTTTCGATTTCTGACATTTACTTTTCCTCCTGATTATTATCAACGCTATCTTCTACCTTAAGAATAAGCTGCTGATTTAGTTTGTCATAATAAATCATAAATCTACTTTTTCCTTTTTCGAGATTTAGATTTTCCAAAATACTTTTGGGCATTCGAACTCTCATATCTTGTTGCAAAACATAAGTAGCAAGATAAATCAAGTCATTATTCATATCCAGCCTCCTTTAGTCTAAGTTTAGTCTTATTATAAACTATTTTCAATCTAATTTCAAGATGTAACCATAAATATCTATGATTTACATATCATATCACTTGATGTATTTTCAAAAGAATGCGTAATACTCTTATCTTGTATTTTCATATTTTTCTCAAGATATTCCAACAATTCTGTATCCTCAATATAGTAGTAGCTTCGCGGAATTAAAAATTTCGATAAATCTCTCTTCAAATCATCTAAAGGGATAGCATTAGTAAAAACAAATTCATTTATTTCCATGCCATATTTATGTTGTTTCAAATACTCTTCTATTCTGCCAACACAAGCCATATCTTCCTTATATTTTTCTTTCCATTCAAGTAATGAAGTCTTATTACTGAGATACATTATTCCACATATTGCCTGCATAGGTCTGCTAACATATACATATGCCTTTACTGGTTCATCTGGAAATGACCTTCTGTGTTCATAAATCTTTCTACCTGAAATAACTCTTTGAAATACATCGTAACGAAAACTTAATAACATTGTTCTCATATCTATACCTCCTATCTATTTGATTCCTTTCGAACTATACTTTTTACTCTTTCTTCGAGACTTTCCAGCTTCTCCAATTTCAACATTACTACGAAGTTCCATTTCTAGTTGAACTGCTTCAAATTGCTCTTTTGAAATTATCCCTTCGTGATGGTTCTTATTCAAATAACGATTCTCCGTTCCTCCTGAATCCGAAATTGCCACATCACCAGTATATTTTTCTCGTATTAACATGGATTCAATTGCTCTTTTACTCCATCGCTCTTTGCCTTTAGATGTTTTTATTTTCTTTTCTTCCAGTTTATCTATGATTCCACCAATACTATATCCTTCAAGATACCAATCGTAAATTCTTCTAACAACTCTTGCTTCTTCTTCATCAATGATAAACATTCCATTCTTATCTTTTTTATAGCCGTAACAGACACTCTATTATACAGTCCTGATGTTCCATCCTCGGCTCTGTATTTTAAGCCCAAGCATATATTTTCGCTTCTCCAGTCATTTTTTTCTTGGTCACACGCTTCAATTATACTAATCAATAATTCATCTTTAACGGTCTCTGTAATCTTATCTTTCTCAAAGATAATTCTTTTCCCTGCTGCTCGTATTCTTCTAATAGCTTCTAAACCTTCTTTAGCATCACGTCCAAACAGCTAAGACTTTTAGTAAGAATAATATCTAAATTTCCATGCTCGCACTCATTTATCATTCTATTAAATTCTGATCTTTTTGATCCTGTCTTAGCAGATAAGATACAACATCAATAAAAACATCCGCTACAAACCATGTTCTATGTGCAGCCGCTAGTCTCGTCAATCCCGATATTTGTGCCGATAAACTATCCATTTGGCCTTTATGGCCTGTACTTACACAAGCATATATCCCACAGCATAATCTTTTATAACTCTCTGCTTCTGTATTACAGTTACATTTTCAGCAATATCTTTTATTCCGTTCATAGAGATTCTCCACCAATATTTTATTATACTTGTTTCTTAGTTATATTTTAATGTTAATTAGGATATTTACAATTATTAAATATTTAGCTGGGTGCAAGTGGGTGCATTTTTTCTTGTTATCCATTCCCTAGTGTCAACTCTAGGCTATGGATATGTTCCCACTCAACCTTATTTTCTCTCAAATAACATGGCTTACTCCAAACTACCGATACCTTTTAACGATAGTCTAAGAATAAACCTTTGTTTTCTACACTCTATTTACTTACTAGGTGCAACTTTTGACATCAATACCACACACTCCACATGAGGTGTATAACCAAACATATCTACACAGACTAATCTTTTTAATATATAACCATTATCCTCAAATATTTTTAAATCTGTTGCTAAAGTTTTAGGATTACATGATACATATATAATATTATCTACTTCATATTCTATTAATTTTAATATAGTTTTTTCACCAACTCCTGCTCTTGGTGGATCCAGTATTAATATATCAGGTTTTATACCTCTATCATCAAATTCTTTTAACTTTACAAATACATCTCCTGCAATAAATTCTGCATTAGTTATATTATTTTCTTTTGCATTTTGATTTGCTTTTATAACAGCTTCTTCTACTATTTCTATCCCATATACTTGTTTTGAATATTTAGAAATAATTTGTCCTATAGTTCCAGTACCACTAAATAAATCAAATACTACTGGTTTTTCTTTATTATTATTTGTAATCAATTCTAAATTTTTGATAACTTCACCATAAAGCTTCTCTACTCCATATGAATTTGTTTGAAAGAATGAATACGGACTTATTTTAAAATTTAATCCAAATAAATTTTCGTTTATATCTCTACTTCCTTTTAATATTCTTTCAACATCAGATTTAACTGAATCTGATTTATCATCATTTATAGTATGAATTATAGATTTTAGATCTCTTTCAAGAATTAATTTTTCAAGTCCACTTTTCCATTCATCAACTATACCATAGTCTTTTATTTGTGATGTCGTAATTAAATTTACTGAAAGTTCTTTAGTTTTTTCACCTTTTCTAATAACTAAATTTCTTAAAAATCCTATATGATCTAATCTATGATAAAAATCTATATTATTTCTTCTAAAAAAATCATTTGTATATGTCATTATAGTTCTAAAATCATTATCCATAAGCATACAATCATTAACATAAACTATATCATGAAAAGAATTTTTTTTATGTAAACCAAGTACTACAGGCCCGTCTTTATATTCATTTCCAAAACTAAATTCCATCTTATTTCTATATTCTATAGTTTTTTCCATTTTAACAGTTGGTAACTTTAAATAATCTTTGGTCTTTATAGTATTATCTATCATTTTAAATACTAAATTTGCCTTTAGATCTGATTGTTGATCATAACTCATATATTGAAATGAACAACCTCCACATATATTGAATTTATTACAAAAAGGAGTAGCTGTATCTTCACCATTTTCTAATATTTCTATATCTCTTAGTTCTATTTTATTATTCTTAATTTTACCAACTCTAGCTGATATTTTTTGCCCTATACCTACATTTTTATTAACATAACATTTACGTTCATCATCCATATAATATCCATAAGGTTTAGCAGGATAATCAATACCAACTATTTTTAATTCTATCATATCATTTTTTTTCATTTAATTTTTACCTACATATTTTTTTAATCTACTTAAAGCTTCATCCATTTCTTCAAAATCATGAGTAACTGCAAGTCTAAAGAATCCTTCTACACTAAAACATATACCTGGAACTATACCTAGATGAACTTTATCTAAAACATCCATAGAAAAATCAAAAGAATTCTTATCAGAAAACATTCTATAATCAACAAATAAATAAAAAGCTCCTTCAGGATTTACTACTTTAAACCCTATTTCTTCTAAACCTTTTTTCATATAAAGTAATCTTTCTTTATTAATTGCTACTACATCTTCTCTAGTTGGAACATGTTCCATAGCATAAATTGCCCCAAGTTGTCCTACAGTATTAACTCCTGTCATAGTATATTGACCAACTTTATTCATATTATTAATAACCTCTTCTGATGCAAGTGTATAAGCAACTCTATAACCTGTCATACTATGAGATTTTGAAAATCCATTTACTATAACTATCTTATCAATTAAATCTGTATATCTTGCAAATGAATTATATTTCTCAAATGCAAGAACAGAATAAATTTCATCACTTAATAAATATATATCATTCTTTCTTAATAAATCTGCAACTTTATCCATTTCTTCAAGTGACATAACACCACCTGTAGGATTATTAGGATATGTAAGGATTATTACCTTTGTTTTTGGTGTTATATACTTTTCTAATATTTCAGCTGTAAGAACAAAATCTTGATCAACTAAATCAATATATACAGGTTTTGCATGCATTAAAAGTATATTAGGTTCATATCCAGGATATGTAGGTGTTGGCATAACAACCTCATCCCCTGGTTCTAAAACTGTTCTTAAAAAAGATGATATACCTTCTGTTGAACCTGCATTTGCAAGAGCATTTTTCCAATTATAGTTTGATCCATAAAGTTTGTTATAGTAATCAGCAACAGCTTTTCTATATTCTGGTGCTCCTCCAGTTGCTGTATATCCTAATTTTTTATTTAAAGTTATATCTGACATATATTTTTTAACATCTTCTGGTATATCATTTCCTGGTTCCCCTATAGTCATATTTATACCATCTTCATATTCACGCATTTTTATTGCTATTTGTCTAATAAGTGATATTTGTAAATTTTTTACTTCTTGATTAATATGCATATATATCTACTCCTACTTAATATATTTTCTTAAAAATTTTGCTGTATGTGATTTTTTACTTTTTGCAACTTCTTTTGGTGTACCTTCTACAACAATTTTTCCACCTTTATCTCCACCTTCAGGCCCTATATCGATAATATGATCTGCTGTTTTGATAACATCTAAATTATGTTCAATAACAACAACACTATTACCATTTTTCACTAATCTATCAAGTACCAATAATAGTTTTCTAACATCTTCAAAATGTAATCCTGTTGTTGGTTCATCTAAAATATACATAGTTCCCTCTTTAGTAACTTTAGAAAGTTCCGTTGCAAGTTTAATTCTTTGTGCTTCACCACCTGATAAAGTTGTAGCTGGTTGACCAAGTGAAATATAGTCCATACCTACATCTATAAGAGTTTGTAATTTTCTTTTTAAGCTAGGTATTGCTTCAAAAAATTCATAAGCATCTATAACACTCATATCTAAAACTTCTGCTATATTTTTACCCTTATATTTAACTTGTAATGTTTCCTTATTATATCTCTTACCTTTACATAATTCACATTCCACATAAACATCTGGTAAAAAATTCATTTCTATTTTATTTATACCAGCACCACTACACATTTCACATCTTCCGCCTTTAACGTTAAATGAAAATCTTCCTTTATCAAATCCATGTATCTTAGCATCATTAGTTTCTGCAAATATACCTCTAATATCATCAAATATCTTAGTATATGTGGCTGTATTTGAACGTGGTGTTCTACCTATTGGACTTTGATCTATATTTATTACTTTAGATACCTTATCTAGTCCTTCTACCTTTTTATATTCTAAAGGAAACATAGTTCTCTCATTTAAATGATTATGTAGTATAGGATATAGAGTTTGATTTATTAAGCTAGATTTACCCGAACCACTAACACCGGTTACTACTGTAAATATACCTAAAGGTATTTTTAAATCAACATTTTTTAAATTATTTCCACAGCAACCTTTAACACATAAATAATCTTTACTTTCACGTAATTTATCTTTAGGTTTAATCTCTATTTCTTTATTTAAATATTTTGCTGTTAAAGATTCTTTAGATTTCATAACTTCTTTTGGAGTTCCTTTAGCTATTATACTACCTCCAAACTTCCCAGCACCTATACCTATATCTATTAAATAATCTGATTCAAGCATAGTATCTTCATCATGTTCAACAACTATAAGAGTATTACCTAGATCTTTAAGTTCCTTAAGAGTTGCAAGTAATTTATCATTATCTCTTTGATGAAGTCCTATACTGGGTTCATCAAGAACATATATTACTCCTGTTAATCTTGAACCTATCTGTGTTGCAAGTCTTATTCTTTGAGATTCTCCTCCAGATAATGTTTTAGTCATTCTTGAAAGAGATAAATATTCAAGTCCAACATTAGTTAAAAATGATAGTCTATCCCTTATTTCCTTTAATATTTCTTCTGCAATTTGAGATTCCTTATCTGTAAGAACCAAATTATTAAAATATTTTAAAGATTCTACTATACTCATATTAGTAACATCAATTATACTCTTATCATTAATTGTTATAGAAAGTACTGTATCATTTAATCTTTTACCCTTACATGTACTACATTCTGTATCAATCATATATTTATTTTCTATTTCTTCTTTTAAAGAATCACTCATTGAATCTTTATGACGTCTTTTAGTATGTGCAATTAATCCCTCAAATTTTTTATATCCAGAAAATTGATATTCTCTAGTATTTATTTCAAATGGAAATTCTTTATCCGATCCATTATATATTAAATCTAGTTCTTTTTTAGTTAGATCTTTTACAAGTTTATTCTTATCTATGCCAACACCATCAAGGAATGCTATAAATAATCTCCAAGTCCAAGAATTTTTACTCGCTCCTCCAACTATACTCATACCACCTTCTTCTATACTTATATCTGGATTAACTATAAATGCTTCTTTATTTACTTCAAATGATGAACCAAGTCCATTACAATCAGGACATGCTCCAAATGGTGCATTAAATGAAAATAATCTTGGATTTATTTCTGGAAAAGAAACATCTGGATGATTAGTACATACAAAATTTTCGCTAAATTTATAATCTTTATCATTAATATTAACAATTAAATTACCTTCACCATTTTTAATAGCATTTGTAATTGCTTCATTTATTCTTGATTCATTTTCTTTTTTAAATACTATTCTATCTGTTATAAGTTCTATATTATGTCTTTTATTTTTATCTAATTCTATTTCATCATCTAACTCTAATATATTGCCATCTACTCTTACCCTTAGATATCCTTGTCTTGATAAATTGGTAAATAAATTTTTAAAAGTCCCTTTTTTATCACTTACAAGAGGTGCAAGGAAAATAAGTTTATCTTTTTCATTACATTTAGATAGTATTTCATTAGTTATTTCTTCTATACTCTGTTTTTTTACCTCACTTTTACATATAGGGCAATGTGCATGTCCTATATGTCCCCATAAAAGTCTCATATAATCATAGATTTCAGTCATTGTACCAACAGTGGATCTAGGATTTTTTGAAACAGATTTCTGCTCTATAGAAATAGCTGGAGATAATCCCTCTATACTATCAAGTTCAGGTTTTTTCATTTGTCCTATAAATTGTCTTGCATACGCTGATAGACTCTCTACATATCTTCTTTGTCCTTCTGAGTAAATAGTTTCAAATGCAAGTGATGATTTACCACTACCACTAACACCAGTTATTACAACAAATTTATTCTTAGGTATATCTATATCAAAATTTTTAAGATTATGCTCCCTAGCTCCTCTTATTTTTATATATTCCATTCTTACTCCTATTCATATTTATACATTTAATTTTACCATTTTATATTATTTTTTACAATAAAAAAATGGATACTTAACTAAGTATCCATAATAGGAAATAATATAAACATAGTAACCTGTTTATATTAAATATATATTATCATATTTTTATTTAAATTACAGGTTTATTTTTCATTATTTAAATTTAAATATACTATAGTAACAAGTAAAACTAATCCTGATATAAGTCTTACTGGATCTAAATAATTAGCATTAACAAACATATCAAGTACTACTGATGTAAGTGGAAAAGCTAATTCACATATAGTGGCATAAACGGCACTAGTTCTAATTAAACCATTATAGTATATTCTAACTGCAACCATTCCCCAAACAGCGATTATTACCGCAAGCACCAATATATATTTATTATCACGTACATATGTAACTGATTCTATTGTATTTCCTAAATCTAATATTAACATAACTCCTGTTATAATAGTTGTTAATAAAAATCTATAAAATGTTGATGTACTTGCAGATAAATTAAGTGAAACTTTTCTTCCAAATGTTGTAGAAATCCCAAAACTTATAGCTGCAACAAGTGAAAATAAACAAGCATATAAAGATTTAACTTCAAGATTAAATGGATTACTCAATCCAAATGTTAAAAAGTATAATGAAATTATTGCTATTACAAATACTTTGTAAAATCTTTTACCTGGTTTTTCTTTTAAAATTATATATGCAGATAATATTGCAAATATAGGTTGAGATTTTTGTATTAATATAACTAAACTATAAGGATTATACTCACTTAATTTTAATGCCTGAACTATAGATAAAGTTCCTATAGTTCCTCCAAATAAAGCTATAAGTAATAGATAAAATAAATCACTTTTTGAAATATTTTTAAAATTTAAGTATTCTTTATAATTTGTAACACTCATTATAAGAGTTGGTATAAGATGAGCCATAAATACTATTAATACCACATTAAATAAACCATAAGTAAAATATCTTGGTGTAAATAACACACCATCAACACCCCACATCATTGCCCCTATAACAACTAAAATCCATCCTAAATTTTTCAATTTTATCACCTATTTCTTCTTTTTATTTATATTTAATAATGCAAGTTTTATTAATGCTTGCATATCCATTTCTTTTATTTCATCATCTGTTATAAATGATGATACATTAATTTTTTCATATCCTAAAGATTCTAAAGCTAATCTTAAGTTTTCTTTATTATTTATTATTTCTAATAAATCATCTGAACCTATAGTATCTATTTTAAGGTTATTTAATTTATCTGTTAAATCAATAATTAATTTTTCTGCTTTTTTAATTCCTATTCCAGGAACTTTAGACAATTCTTTTGCATTCTTTGATGCAATGATTCCAGCAAGTTCATTATGAGTAAAAGTAGAAAGTATAGCTATAGCCTTTTTAGCCCCTATCCCACTTATAGATAAACATTCTTTAAATATTTCTCTCTCAAGTTCAGTTTTAAATCCAAAAAATGATATATCATCTTCAGATACCTTATTATATATATATAATTTTTCTTTTTCACCTATAGAATTTAAAGCTTCATAAGTTTTTAAAGATACATTTACTTTAAAGCCTATCCCATTTATATCTATAACTACATAAGCTAAATTTTTAATAGTTAAAATCCCTTCTAAATACTCATACATTTATATTACCTCCATAAATATTTGCATCTTCAATACCAAATATTTTTTTAATATTACTTCTAAATTTATCTTGACTTCCTGAAATATAGAATTCTACTTTACCTTTTTTATTATTTCTATCACTAATATATTTTTCTAACTCATCAACAATTTCAAATGATGAATTAACTATTTCTATATTAGGATATTTAGTTGATATTGAATTTTCTATAGTAGAATAATGTGTACACCCTAAAATTAGAGATTCAATTTTATCTTTCATATTATCAATATATACATTACATAGTTCATCTATAATCGGACCTTTTGTTATTCCTTCTTCTATAACTGGTACAAATAAAGGAGTTGCTTTACTAATTAGATTAATATCTTTATTTCTATTTTTTATAGCCTCAAAATATTTATTTGAATTAACAGTAGAACTTGTTGCAATAAGTCCAACATTATTATAATTTTTACTTATCAATTTATCTACAACCGGATCTATAGTTCCTATTATAGGTAAATTAAATTCATTCTTTAATTCATCTAAAGCTAAAGATGTAGCTGTATTACAAGCTATTAAAATTACACTTACTTCCTTATCAATTAAAAACTTAACTATTTCTCTAGAATATGTAAGAATTTGTTCTTTAGTCTTCTCACCATACGGAAGTCTTAATGTATCTCCAAAAAATACTATATCAATATCTGGATATTTATATCTAACTCTATTTAAAACAGTTACCCCACCTATTCCTGAATCAAAAATACCAATTTTCATTTCTGCTCCTTTAATTAGAAAGAATATTTATAAATAGAAAGAATATCAATTTAATATTTACATTAGAGTTTATTCCCATTTTATATTCTATTAATCTTTCTATTTTTTCATTTTTAAGTCTATTTTGAGCCTTTAATATACAAGAATTTATAACATTATACATTCTTTCTCTTGTAATTTTGTTAACTTTACTATTAGATATTAATTCTAATAACCTATCTTTTAGTATAATAGTTTCTTCATTTTTCATAAACTTTAATTCTTTAACTAAAAATTCAATAACACGTTCATACTTTATTCTATTAATTAAATTTTCTTCTATGTAATAACTATTTAAATAATCTAATAACTCATCAATGTTATTTACACTATATTGCTCTATATCTATATTAGATTCTAAAAATTCTTTTAAATATTCTATATCATACTCAAAAAATTCAAACATAATTTTATTTAAATTTAATAACTCAACAGGAATATTTTTAGTCAAATTTATTTTAATAGTTCTTGATTTGATAGTTTCTAGTATATCCATTCTTTTAGTTAAAAGTATAAAATAAACATTTTTAGGTGGTTCTTCTATTATTTTAAGAAGACCATTTAATACTTCTTTTTTAGCTTTTTCTATATTATTTATTATATATACTTTTCTTTTAGATATATAAGAACTTTCGTGAGCATTTAATATTAAATCTCTTACATCATCTATCTTTATATCTTCATAATATTTTAAATCTGGATTTGTTATTATATTTTTGCTATTATCCTCAAGTAGTAATCTTGCAAATTCTAAAGATTTATTATATAAAGAAATTCTACCATCAGAATAAAATAAAAAACTAGATGAATCTTTAAGATTTTGCATTTCTCTTTCAAAATCATTCATAAATATTATACTTCCTTTCAAGTACAAACATATATATATTTTACATTATTTAGATAAATAATTCAAATAAAATAAAATATGCACTATTTAAAATGCATATTCTATTTTTAGTATTATTCCAATATTTAAGTTAAAATATTTATAAATATATCTAATCAAAATTATTAATTATACTATTTCTTAATTTTATTTTCTAAGTTCTTAATATCTTTTAAATTTAATCTTTCAAGTGATAATAATTATGATCTTCCAAACTTTATAAGCTCTATCATTCTTTCCTTTTGTTCTATACCTTTTCCAATTAACACTGCATTATAACTTTCTATATTTGCTAGAACTAATAGCTCATTTAAACTTGCATAATCTCTCATATTACCCTTTAAATCTGGATTTTCTTCATGCCGATCTTTAGATTGCTTATTAAACAATACAATATTAAGCATATATTCTACCCCCATATATATTAAAGAAACTAAAAAATGAGGACTTAAAATATTATTTTTATTAAGTCCTCATAAATATTGATCTACTTTTCTATATCATCAACTTCTTCTAATTCTTTTTCTTTAGGGCCTATAATTTCATCTAATTCTTTAAGAACTAAATACCTAGAACTTACGAATAAATAAAGGGTTAAAATAAAGAATAAAACAATACCTACAGCACTTTTAATAGATTCAAATATTACCCCTGGTAATAGTAATTCTATATTCCAATAATAATATGTTAATACTAATAAGACCCAACAAATAAGTGTTAAATAAAAAGATTTAGTATTATACTTAAATCTTACAAGCAACATCATTATTGTACCTATCATACCTACCATATGTATAGCTATTAATGGTAAAAATAGAAAAAGAATATATATCCACCCATATGGAACTGCTGCTTCATTTGGTGAATCACCTACATCTATATGTAATAAACCATAAATAATACTAAATAAATTTGCTATAAACATTATTCTTGAAAAAAATTTATATGTACGCATACCTTACCTCTTAATTTTCTCTCATTTGTAATGTTTTTAATAAGTTCTTATTATCAAATGCTTTTCCTCCACCAAGAACTACAGAATCTAATGGATGATCTGACAAGTAAACTTTTACTTTAACTTCTTTTTCTACAAGTGCCGGAAAATCTTTTATCATAGATCCTCCACCTGTCATTACTATACCATTATCTAGGATATCTGCTGATAATTCAGGAGGTGATTTTTCTAGAACTTCTTTTGTTGCATTTATTATGTCATATAAAGAATTTTTAATAGCTTCATACACTTCATTTGAATTTATTTCTAATGATACTGGTGTTTGTATATCAAGTTGTCTTCCTTTTATTATCATAGTTTTAGGAATTTCTTCTATCATAGCTGTTGCTAGTTCCTTCTTTATTTTTTCAGCTGTTCTATCCCCTATAAGTAAATTATATTTATTTCTAACATATCTTACTATATCTTCATCAAATCTATTTCCAGCTATTCTAATAGATTTTGATGCTATAACTTCATCAAGTGATAATATGGCAACGTCTGTTGAACCTCCACCTATATCTATAACCATATTACCTGCAGGTTTTGATATATCTATTCCAGAACCTATAATTGCAGCTCTTCCTTCTTCAATTATATATATTTTTTTTGCACCTATAACTGAATCAAATAGTGCCTTTCTTTCAACTGGAGTAACTTCAAGTGGTACACATATCATAACTTCTGGTTTAAATATTGAGCTACCATATATTTTATACATGAAGTTTGAAAGCATTTCACGAGTTGCATCTAAATCTGCAATAACTCCATCTTTTAAAGGTTTAATTGCTTCTATACTATCTGGCGTTTTACCTAACATTTCACGTGCTTCATGACCTACAGCTATAACTTTACCTGTTTTTTTATCACGGGCTAAAACTGAAGGTTCATTTAAAACAATTTTATTTTCTTGTTTATCATAAATTAAAATGTTCGCTGTACCTAAATCTATAGAAATACTCTTATTAACCCTTAAAGATCTAAAGAGTCTTTTAAAAAAATTGTTTTCTTTCATCAATTATTTCACCTTTCCATCTATTGATTTAATTCCAAGTTTAGCAAGTTCATCACGAATTAGATCTGATAATTCAAAATTTCTATTTTTTCTTGCCTCTTCACGAATATTATTTAATAATTCTATTAATTTTTCTTCAAGTTTATTATTTTCATTTGTTTTCATTTTAACTCCTAAAACTTCTTCTAAATAATACTTTATTTTTTCTACAACATAATCTATTTCTTTAAAACTATCTATAGTAATAAGTTTATTAATCTTTTTAATAAACTCATGTATGGATGCTATTGCAAGTGGTGTATTTAAATCATCTTCTATAGCATCTTTAAACTTTTCCTCAAATTCAATTATAGCATTTCTAGCTTCAATATTACTATTAGAATCTTTTTCAAGTTTAGCATATCTTTCTAAAGTATCATATATAGAAGAAATTGTTCTTTTTGCAGCATCTAGCCCTTCTAAAGTAAAATTAATAGGTTTTCTATAATGTGTAGATAACATAAATAGTCTAATAATAGAACCATCATATTTTTCTAGTATATCTCTAAGTAGTTTATAGTTACCTAAAGATTTACTCATCTTTTCACCATTTATTTCTAAAAAACCATTATGCATCCAATAATTTGCAAATTTATTTTCTCCATGACAGCTACATCTGCTTTGAGCTATTTCATTTTCATGATGTGGGAATAATAAATCAATTCCACCACCATGTATATCAAAATTATTACCTAAATATTTTTTACTCATAACGCTACATTCAATATGCCATCCAGGACGACCCTTAGACCAAGGTGAATCCCAATAAGGTTCTCCCTCTTTCATTTTCTTCCAAAGAGCAAAATCAATTGGATTTTTCTTATTTGTATTTTCTTCTACTCTAGCTCCAATTTCTAAATCTTGAATTTTCTGATTTGAAAGTTTTCCATATTCAGAATATTTAGATACTTCAAAAAATACATCTCCCATACTTTCGTATGCGTATCCTTCATCAATTAAATTTTGTATCATTTCTATTATTTCAGGCATATTTTCACTAACTTTAGGTCTTTTAACATCTTCTAATATATTTAAATTAGAAATATCTTCTAAAAATGCCTTTATATATTTTTCAGATAATTCATTAAATTTAATATTTAACTCATTACTTCTATTAATTATTTTATCATCAATATCAGTAAAATTTTGAACAAAATTTATTTTATAACCTAGTGATTTAAAATATCTAGCTAGTACATCAAATAAAATTATAGGTCTTGCATTACCTATATGGATATAGTTATATACAGTTGGTCCACAAACATATATACTCAAATTATTTGGTTTAATTGGTTTAAATTCTTCTAATTCATTAGTATAACTATTATATATTTTCACTTTATCCTCCTTTATTTTAATGTAACTATAGTTGCACCTAATCCACCTTCACTAGGTAAGGCATTGGTAAATTCCTTAACATATACTGATTTTTTTAAATATTCATGTATTTTTTTTCTAAGTACCATAGTTCCTTTACCATGTATTACATAAACATTAGTATATCCTGTAAGTATGGCTCTATTGAAATAAATTTCTAATTCTTCTATAGCTTCTTCAGCAGTTTTACCTCTTACATCTATTTCACCTTTTGCACTACTTACCTTAGTACTTACAAATCTATTAATATGATTTGTTTTCTTTTTAGCTATTTTTACTACATCATCTACACTAACTGTTAATTTTAAAATTCCAGCTTGTACCTGTAAAGAATTCTTTTCAGGAATTATTCTAAGTATTTTACCATTTTGATTTAAAGTTTTAATTAATACTTCTTCATTTTCTTCAAAATTAATGTCAGCTTTTGTAACTTTCTTTTCTTTTATATTCTCTTTTTTACTATCTTCTATATACTGACTAATCATATTCATATTCTTTTGAAGTTTTTGAGCATCTTCTTTTTTAACATTATCAGCATTAATTTTATCAACTAAAGCCTTTGCTTTATTTTGCATATTTTTAACATAATCCTGTGCTTCTTTATATGCATTTTTTAGAATTTCATTCTTTTCTTTTTCAAATTCATTTATTTTATTTTCATATTCTAATTTTTCATTTGCAAGTTCTTGCTTTAAATCTTCAACTTCCAAATTCATTTTTTCTAATTTTTCATTTTGTTCTTTTATAGAAAGTAGCATCTGTTCAACTTTTTTACTATCTTCACTAATATATGATTTAGCCTTTTCTATAATATTTTCTCCTATACCATATTTAGAGGCAATAATAAGTGCATTTGATTCTCCTGGAACTCCTATTATTAATCTATATGTAGGAGATAATGTTTTAACATCAAATTCCATAGATGCTGATTTTATACCTTCTGTAGAATATGCATGTGCTTTTACTTGACTATAGTGTGTTGTAATTATTGCCTTTATTCTTTTTTCTAGGATATAGTCAATTATAGCCATAGCAAATGCTGAACCTTCACTAGGATCTGTTCCGGAACCTAATTCATCTAATAGTATTAATGATTTAGATGTTGCATTATTTAATATTTCTGATATAGATTTAACATGCGATGAAAAAGATGATAAGTTTTGTTCTATACTTTGTTCATCCCCTATATCTGATAATACATTATCAAACATTCCTACTACAGACTTCTCACTTGCAGGTATTGCAAGTCCAGATAATGCCATAATAGATAACAATCCTGCAACTTTTAAAGTAACTGTTTTACCACCAGTATTTGGTCCTGTTATTAGTATAATCTTATCATTTTCATCAAGTTCAAAAGATATTGGAACAACCTTTTCATTATCTATTAAAGGATGTCTTGCATCTATTAAACTTAGTTTTATACTATTTTGTATTTTAGGAATATTCCCTTTTATATCTATTGCATATAGAGTTTTAGCATTTAGAAAATCTAATCTTTCTAATGTATATATTATATTTTCAATATCATCTAACTTTGTTTTTAAAATTTCAGTTAATCTAAGTAATATTTTTCTTACTTCTTCTTTTTGACGAGCTTCATATTCTCTTAATTTATTATTTAAAGAAACAACATTTAAAGGTTCTATAAATGATGTTGATCCTGTTGAAGATCTATCATGTTCTATACCTTTTATCAATCCTTTAAAATCCGTTTTAATAGCTATAACATATCTTTCATTTCTTTTTGTTATTACCTTATCTTGAATAGCTCTTTGTGTATCTTTATTATTAATTAAATTATCAAATTTTTCTTTAATATTAGAATATATTATATTTTTTTGTTTCATTATATCTTTTAAAGCAAGAGATGCATCAGGCTTTAAATTTCCATTATCATCTATGACTTCGTTAATATAGTCTTCTATATCTTTTAAATCATTACTATCTTTAAATATATTCCATATACTCTTATACTTGTCTCTTACATTTTTAGCTCTTGATTTAGAAATTCTAAATACTATTAAATTTTTTCTTAATTCATTTAGATCCTCTAATTCTAGATAATTCCCAAGTATAGAAATAGATTTTAAATATCTTGATATATTAGATATATTTTCCAAACTAAATCCACCATCAAACTTATAGAAATCTATCATATCATTTAATAATAGTAATTCTTTATCAAGTTCTGATTTATCTTTATATATTTTTAAATCTATATATTTTTCTTTATTTATTTCTAATATTGAATAATCTATAAGTTTATTCAATATTTTATGAAATTCTAAAACTTCATATCTATTTTCCATTTTAATCTCCTTTTATAGCGAAGAATAATACATATTATATTCATTACCTATAGTAGTTGTATCACCATGTCCTGGATAAACTACAGTTTCTTTACCGAGTTTAAGTAATTTAAGCAAAGAATCATTCATATCTCTAAAATTACCAGTTGGTAAATCAACTCTACCATAAGTTCCTTTAAACATAGTATCCCCTGAAATCAAGGTATTTTCATCTTTTGAATAAAGACATATACCACCTTTTGTGTGTCCTGGAGTATGTATTATTTCAAATCCTTCAAAACTTTCTCCTGGAATTAATTCTACAACATTAGTTTTACTTAAAGATTCTTCTAATTCTGTTTGATTTAAATCACTATAAAATAGCAATGAATATCTAGGATTGTATAAAAATTCCTTTTCTATATTTGATATATATACATTTACATTTTTATACTCTAATATCTTAGGTATACCTATTATGTGATCATAATGTCCATGTGTAAGAACTATTCCAGATATATTAATTTTATTTTCTTCTAAATATGTTATTAAATTCTTCATTTCAATATTTCCTGGATCTATAACATAATATTTATCATTAATTTCTAATAAATAAGTATTACTTGTAGTATCTATATTGTTAAAAGTTTTAATTTGCATCTTAATTCTCCTTATACAAATGTATGTCAATTTGATTAAATGGTATATTTATTCCAGCATTATCAAACCTAATTTTAATTTGTTCTAAAATAAATAATTTAGCAAGCATATAGTTTTCTGGTAATACGTATACAAAAACACTAAAATTCATAGATGATGCGGCAAATTCTGTAAGTCCCACTAAATGTTTAGCATCTTTAATTATATATTCGCAATCATTTAATATTTCATTTAATATTCTCTTTACATCTTCTATATTAGCTGAATAATCTACTCCTATAACTAAATCTAATCTTCTATTATTTTGAGTTGTTATATTCTTAAGCTCATTTGTAATTATAGATCCATTCGGTATAATAACAATTTCATTTTGAAAATTAACTACTCTTGTATAAAAAATTTCTATTTTAGATACAGTACCTATAAAGTTTTTATACTCTATTACATCCCCAACTTTGAAAGGTTTAAAGAATAAAATTATTAAACCACCAAAAATATTTTGTATAATTTCCTTAAATGCAAACCCTACAACTACAGAAATAGCTCCAATTATTCCAAATAAAGCTGTTAAATTAACTCCTAATAAAAGTAATACTACATATACATATATTATTTGAATTATTACCTTAAGAAATGATTTAACAAAACTTTTAATTCCTTTATCTTTTATGTTAAATAGAAAGTATTTATCTATTATTCCTACAATTTTATTTAATATTTTAGAATACATACTTATTAGTATAAAGGCTAATAATATTGAAAGAACATGCGTTCTAAACCATAGTATTATATTTTTAAATTCTAAAAAATCCATAATTTCATTTAAAATAGTCATATTAATTAAACATTAAATCTGAAGAACATAACATCTCCATCTTTAACCTCATACTCCTTACCTTCAAGTCTCATAGCACCTTTTTCTTTACTTCCTTGCCAACCATTAAATTCTATAAACTTATCATATTCAACAACTTCAGCTCTTATAAATCCTCTTTCTATATCAGAATGAATTTCACTTGCAGCACGTGGAGCAAGTGTTCCTTTTTTTATTGTCCATGCTCTAACTTCTTGAACTCCAGCTGTAAAATACGAAATTAAACCAAGTAATTTAAATCCTACTCTAATGAATCTATTTAAACTAGGTTCTGATATTCCTAAGCTTTCTATAAATTCATTTCTTTCATCTTCATCTTCTATTTCTATTAATTCTGATTCAACCTTAGCTGAAAATGTTACACATTCTGCATTTATAGTTTTAGCATATTCCTTAACTTTTTTAACATAATCATTATCAACACCACTTATTAAATCATCTTCAGATATATTAAGTCCAAACATCATTGGTTTTAATGTTAAAAATTGATATGTTTTAATAAGGTCTAGTTCTTCTTGATCAAAATTATAACTTGATAACATTTTATATTCTTCTAAAACTAACTTACATTTTTCTAAAACTTCTACTAATTTTTTTGCATCCTTATTATTTTTTGCAAGTTTAGAATTTTTATTTATAGCATTTTCAACAGTATCTATATCAGCTAATATTAACTCACTATTTATAATTTCTATATCACGCATGGGATCTACACTACCTTCAACGTGAATTATATTCTCATCATCAAAACAACGAACTACTTGACAAATTGCTATAGTATTTCTAATATTTGCTAAAAACTTATTTCCTAAACCTTCTCCACTTGCTGCACCTTTAACAAGCCCTGCAATATCTACGAATTCTACACTAGCTCCAACAACTTTTTTAGGATTTATAATCTGAGCTAATTCATCTAATCTTTTATCAGGAACTGAAACTATTCCAACATTAGGTTCTATTGTTGCAAAAGGATAATTTGCAGCTTCTGCATTTTGTGTTTTTGTTATTGCGTTAAATAAAGTTGATTTCCCAACATTAGGTAATCCAACTATTCCTATTCCTATCATTTAATACTCCTTAAAACTTCTACAATTTTTGATTTTTCTTCTTTCTTTGCCCTTGTAATATATGATAAATCATATATTGGAATAAGTGCCATATTATTATATTTAAATATTTTTCCCACACTATTATATACATCCACATTAGACTTACTCATATCTAAATTTAAATTATCTGATACTAATACATTAAATACTTCTTGACCTACAGATATTATATATTTAGGATTTACTAACAAAATTTCTGTATGTAAAATATCAAGTAACCCATCTATAGTATTATATCCTATATTAATATAGCCTTTATCTAATTTATACAAAGAAGTTAAGTAAACGTCCGATAATTTTATTCCTATAAAATTTAATATATCTTTCAACTTCTTTCCTTCTTCACTATTTAAAATTTCACCACTTAAAAGAGCTTCCTCTTTAATATCATTTAATATTATCATTATTTCAGCATTTTTATTTCCTTCAGATAATATACTTTTACCTTTTCCTCTATAAGAAATATATGTATCTAATGTTCTTAATTTTAATCCTAGCCTTCTCCACATAATATCCCCTTATATTTCAAAAATACTTGTTATTTTTTCACCAGATACTTCAATATTCAAATTATTAAATTCTGATTTAATATTATTAATCGCCAATGCTTCTATATTATTTTCTTCGCTTAAATGCATTAAAAATACTTTTTTTAATTTATTTGAATAAACTTTCTTTAAAATATTTAGTGCATCTTGATTACTTAAATGACCATACTTACTTTTAATTCTATTTTTTATATCCCAAGGATAACTACCATTCATTAAAAGATCTAAATCATAATTACTTTCAAGAGCTATTACATCAGCATCCATGCAGTTATATAACAAAATTTTACTTACATACCCTGTATCAGTTATATATACAAATTTCTTATTATTCTCTTCAAAACAGTAACCCAAACAATGACTTGCATCATGTTCTAAATCAAAATTAGTCACACAAGCATTATTTAAAAAAACTTTTCTATCATCTAAAATACATATTTTTTCTTTATCAAAATTACCTATTTTATTTTTTAATACTTCAAAAGAATCTCTATGTATATATACTGTAATATCATATTTCCTAAGTATAGGACCTAAAGATTTAACATGATCACCATGTTCATGCGTTATGAAAACAGCATTTATATTCTTTAAATATTCCCCTATTTCTGAAAGTTTTTCTTCAATTTTCTTTAAACTAAATCCTACATCTATTAATATTTTATTACTACCCACTTCTACAAAGGTAGAATTTCCGCTACTGCTACTTCCTAGTATCGCTACTTTCATTTTGTATTCACCGTAGTTGTTTGAATTTTATCTGATATTATATTTAGAGCACTACAATAGCCAAATAATAAAATAAGTGAAACTATTATTATTCTAAAAAATATCTTTACCACATTAAATCACCATCTTCAAAATCTTCCTCATCATCAAAATCTGCATTTTTAGATATGGACTTTCTAACAACTGCCTTAGCATTTTTAGGTTTATATAACTTAAGTTTAATTGGACCTCTTTTAACTTCTATATACCCAAGTCCTGCTATAACTAAATCTTCTAAATCTTCTATTTCAAATGTTTCTTCATCAAATTCATTTTTATTATATTTCTCAAAATTTTCTTCATCTAAAAACTTGAAAAAGTCATTATTATTCCATAATTCCTTTGCTTTTTCTAAATTAGTTAAATGAAATTTAACTTCTTTAGATGAATAAACAGAAACTATAGCAGTATTTTTATCTTCTGGTATAGATAATACTTCAAAATATGCAAGATTTGATAACATAAATACTTGTTTTTCTTTAAGTCTATAAGTTTTTCTTGATATTTCTTTACTAGGAACTAATTTATATGATAAATTTGAATTTAAAAGATCTGATAATCTTCCTTCTGGAATAAGTCCAGGAGTATCTATTATAGTTAATCTATATTCCTTAGTTTGTTTAACATTTTTAGTATTTTTCTTAGTCGTACCAGAAAATTTAGATACTGTAGAGACATTTTTATCTAATAACAAGTTAATTATTCTTGATTTTCCTACATTAGAAACTCCAATTACCGCTATTTTAATATTTGAATCCAAACTTTTCTTTAATATATTTTTAGCAACATATTGTATTTTTCTAAATATACCATTTATTCCATATTTTTTCTCAGCTGATACATAGGCTATATCTACTGGAAATAGATTGTTTTCAGTCATATTATATGTAACCCATTTTGATATTTCTGCTACATGTATATATGATGGTAATAAATCTATTTTATTAATTATAGGAATAAAAGTTTTATCTTCTAATAAATCAATAATTTCATTTGTAAAAGAAGATTCAAAATCTATTATATCAAATATAGGTAAAATTATATCAGCTTCATTTATTGCTTTTTTCACTTCTATTTGATAAAGTTCTTTATCTTCTTCTTTTTCTAAATTTTCACCATAATGCTTTAATCTAAAGCATCTTTTACATATTATATTAGGTGTATTTATCTTATTTTCAGGTATATACCCTTCAAGATTAGGATTTTGTGACTGTAACTTAACTCCACATCCTTTACATTTTTTTTCCATTATTTATCCCCTTATTTATTTGGCAAAAGGATGTGATTTCATATACGCATCCTTTAAAACACTTTTACTTATATGTGTATAAAATTGAGTTGTAGCTATACTACTATGCCCTAATAATTCTTGTACATACCTTATATCTACTCCTTGATTTAAGAGTTCAGTTGCAAAACTATGTCTAAAAACATGTGGTGTAACTTCTTTATTAAGATTTGATTTTTTACCGTAATTAGTAATCAATCTTCTTAATGATCTTGAATCAAGTTTTTCTCCATTTTTATTAACAAACAATATATCTTTTGTATAATTTTTATATTCTTTTTTCTTTCTTTCTATATATTCTAATATATATTTTTTAGCTGTATTACTAAAAAATGTTATTCTTTCTTTATTTCCTTTACCTATTACCCTAATTTCTCTTTCAGAAAAATTAATCATAGATTCATTTAAATCTAGAAGCTCCATAGAACGAATTCCACTTGAATAGAGTAATTCAACTATGGCTCTATCTCTTAAACCTAATATTTTTTCTAAATTTATATTTTCCCTTATTTTATCAAAATCATCTTTAGTTAAATAATTAGGCAATGCTTTTTCAAATTTAGGCGTACTTATATATACTGTTTTATTTTCTTCTATATATCCATTTTCCAATAAATACTTAAAAAACGTTCTTATAGCTGACAATTTTCTATTAATACTTCTTTTATTAACTTTAAGTTCTAAATTTAAATAAGCAATAAATGATCTAAATGTAAATACTTCAACTTCATTAAAATCATTTATTCCTTCATTATTAATTAAATAATCTACAAATTGTTCTAAATCTTTTTTATACGATTTAACTGTATTAAAACTTTTATTTAAAACAACTTCTTGATAATAGATAAATTTTGATAATATACTTTTCATAAAACTCCTTATTTTTTCTTTGTTGAAGTAGTTTTTCTTTTAGTTTTTGTTGTTGCCGTTTTAGCAATTCTTTTAATATTAGAGCATTCAGGATATCCACTACATGCTAAAAACTTTCCATATCTTCCTGTTTTTATAACGAAATCTCTACCACATTTTTCACATTTACCCGCATTTTCTAATATTTCATTATCTTTATTTTGATTTTCTTGTAAAATATCATTTAATTTTAATATTCCATTTTCAACAGCTATACTTGATTTTTTTAGTTTTGCTCTAATTTCTTTACTTAAAGGTTTTCTTAAATTGTCATTTTCATAATCTTCACTTTCTAAATATTCACCAAATCTACCATTTTTAAGTAAATACATCTTTCCATTTTCAGTAAATACATCTGTTTTATAACCTTTTTTATTTTCAAGTAAAACTTCAACCTTATCTTTAATTTCAACAAAATCATTTTTAATATCATCATCATTTATTTCTATCCCTGATATAGATATCTTATCTTTACTATTAAATTCACACACTAAATACTTACCAAAATTACCTGTCTTAAGTAACATTTTACCATTACCATCACTACAAGGCATATCAGTGTATATTATTTTGTTTTTTATATCTTCTTGTATTTCTTTATATTTTTTCATTTCAATTTCTAATTTTTCATAAAATGATTTTAATAATTCTATCCAATTTAATTTACCATTTGCTACTTCATCTAAACTATTTTCCATTTCAGCAGTAAATTTAACATTCATTATCTTTTTAAAATTCTTATCAAGTTCTTGTTTAACTTCTTTACCAAAAGATGTAGGCATAAGTCTTTTCTCTACTACATCAACATAATTTTTACTTTTAATAGCCTCTATTATACTTGCATAAGTTGAAGGTCTTCCTATTCCTAAAGATTCTAATTTTTTTATTAGGGTTGCCTCACTATATCTTGTAGGTGGTTTAGTTTCACCATTTTTAGTTATTAGTTCATCTATTTTATACTCTTTATTCATATCTAAACTAGGAAAATTAAATGTAGATATAGCATCCTCATCTTTATATATTTTATAATAACCATCAAAAGTTATTTTATTTAAAGTTCCTTTGAATTTATATTCCCTATACTCTGCCTTAATTTGTAATTGATCATATTTAACACTAGCAAATTGTGAAACTATAAATCTATCCCAAATCAATTTGTATAGCTTATATTCATCATTTGTTAAAGAACCTTTTATATCTTCTGGAGTTAGTTCAACATAAGTAGGTCTAATCCCTTCATGAGCATCCTGAATATTTTTAGACTTATTAGTCACATAGTAGTTTCCTACATATTCTTTTCCATAATTTTCTTCTATAAATTTCTTAGCTTGTTGTTTTGCATCATCTGAAACTCTTATAGAATCTGTTCTCATATATGTTATTAAACCTTTAGTTTCTCCATTAACATCTATACCTTCATATAGTTTTTGTGCTATTCTCATAGTTTTGGTAGCATTATATCCTAAATATGAAGATGCTAGTTGTTGTAAAGTACTAGTTTTAAATACTACAGGTGGTTTTTGAGTTTTTTTAGAAGTTTTTAATTCTGTAATTAAAACTTCTTTATCCTTTATATCTTTAACCGATTTATTAAACACTGCTTCATCATATATTTTATCTATTTTTTCATCATTAATTTGATATAAATCTAGACTTATATTTTTTTCTATTAATATTCCTAATTCAAAATATTTTTGACTCACAAAATTTTTAATTTCATCTTCTAATTCACATATCAATTTTAAAGCAACAGATTGAACCCTACCAGCTGAAGCATTTTTACCTACCATGGGCCATAATAAAGGTGATATCTTATATCCAACTATTCTATCTAATAATCTTCTAGCTTGTTGTGAATCAACTAAATCTTGATTAATTTTTCTAGGATGTTTTACTGCATTAAAAATTGCTGTTTTTGTTATTTCATTAAATTCTATTCTTCTAACTTTATCACCTTGATCTATATAATTAGAAATGTGCCATGCTATAGCTTCTCCTTCTCTATCTAAATCGGAAGCTAGATATACCTTGTCAGCTTTTTTTGCTTTAGATTTCAAATTATCTAATATATCTTTTTTATCAGAAATAATCTCATACTGAGGTTTAAAATCATTTTTTATATCTATTCCTATTTTCTTTTTAGGTAAGTCTATAACATGTCCAACAGATGCTAAAACTTCATAATTACTCCCCAATATATTTTTTATAGTTTTAGCTTTTGAAGGTGACTCCACTATAACAAGATTTTTTGACATCTATTTCTCCTTTATTTAAACTATTTAGATAAATTTTGCATTGCATTTAATACATTTTGATTATTACCACCGTGATTTATATATGCTTTAAAATACTTTGTTGCATGTGAATTATCTTTTTTAGCTCTATATGATAATGCTAAACCTAATAACGAATTTAAATGATTAGGACTTTTAGATAAAACTCTTTGATATTGTTTTATAGCTATATCATATTTACCTATTAATCTTGCAGATAATGCACTATAGTAAATATTTCTAACATCACTATCTTTCATTCCTAATTTCATTGCTCTTTCATATAGTCCACTTTTCATATATATTCTAATTAAAGAATGTATATTTTCTGAATTTTTTGAAGCTAATGTTTCTTTTTCAAGTCTATCAAATTCTGCATATCTAGAAGCATCATTTATTTCATCACCTGGATAAGCCACTGTTCCATTTGATACACTTTCTAAATCCTCAGTTTTTTCTTCATCTGTTGTAAAGTTTATTTCTCCAGTATTATTATATACCCCTTCAGAAGAAGTATTTGTATTCGCATTTTCTTTTTTAATTTTTTCTTCTATCTTAGATAAAAGATTTTGAAGTGCCTTTCTATCCTCATCTGATATCTCTGTTTTAGAAAGTTCACGACCTTGAGCTAATGCCTCTTGATATTTACCTTTTTGTAATAAAAGATCAATATTTTGTAAACTTTCTAAAAAATCTGCTCTAAGTACAAATGGGAAAAGAAATAATATAAATATTATTTTTTTAATCTTTTTCATATCTACTCCTATTTTAATATTCTAAACTCTTAGTTGTTCTTGGATAAGTTAATACATCTCTAATATTAGATATACCAGTTATATACATTAACATTCTTTCAAATCCTAACCCATATCCTGAATGAGGGAAAGAACCAAATCTTCTAAGATGTAAGTACCATTCATAATTTTCAACATTTAACCCTTTTTCTTTCATTACAGAAACAAGTTTTTCATAATCATCTTCTCTTTGGCTACCTCCTACTATTTCTCCAATTCCTGGTGCAAGTAAATCCATAGCTCTAACTGTTTTACCATCTTCATTAAGTTTCATATAGAATGCTTTAATATCTTTTGGATAATCTGTTACAAATACTGGTTTTTTAAATACAACTTCAGCTAAATATCTTTCGTGTTCTGATTTTAAATCCATTCCCCATTCAACAGGTACAACAAATTCTACTCCTGATTCTTTTAATATATTAACTGCTTCAGTATACGTAATACGCGCAAATTCATTTTCAACTATATTAATTAATTTTTCTTTAATTCCTTTTTCTATAAAAGTATCGAAGAAATCCATTTCAAGTGGAGCATTATCCATTACATATTTTATAATATACTTAATCATTTTTTCTGCAACATCCATGTTATTTTCAAGAGTTGCAAATGCCATTTCTGGTTCTACCATCCAAAACTCTGCTGCATGTCTTGGAGTAAATGATTCTTCTGCTCTAAATGTCGGTCCAAATGTATAAGTATTATGGAAAGCTGATGCAAATGCTTCAACATGTAATTGACCTGTAACTGTTAAATATGCAGGTTTTCCAAAGAAATCTTTAGTATAGTCTATTTTACCTTCTTCAGTTTTATCTATATTATTTAAATCAAATGTTGTAACTTGGAACATTTCTCCAGCACCTTCAGCATCTATTCCTGTGAATAAAGGTGTTTGTACATAAACAAAGTCTTGATCCATAAAGAATTTATGTATAGCATAAGCTAATAATGATCTAACTCTAAATGCTGCATTAAAAGTATTTGTTCTTGGTCTTAAATGTGCTATAGTTCTTAGAAAATCCATACCATGTCTTTTATTTTGTAAAGGATTATCAGAATCAGCTTTATCATAAACACTTATTTCTGTTGCTTTGATCTCATATGATTGACCTTTACCTTGTGATTCAACTATTTGACCTTTAACTTTTATTGATGAATATATAGTTAATTTTGAAATTTCTTCAAAATTATTTAATTTATCTTCAAAAACTACTTGTATTCCTTGGAAATATGTACCATCATTAAATTCAATAAACCCAAAATTCTTTTGAGCTCTTATTTTTTTTACCCATCCATTTAATTCAACTTCTTGTCCTAAATATTCTTTTATATTTAATTGTAATTCTCTTAATTTCATATTTCCTCCTATTTTTTAATTCTATCTTTAATTATACACTATTAGTCCTTTTAATTTCAAGCTTTTAAAGCTTTATTTTATTTTACTAGCAAAAGATAAGAATGGTTTTATTACTTCAAAAAATTTATCTATCTCATCTATAGTATTATATTTTGAAAAACTAATTCTAACTGAGCTTTCTGCAATTTTATCATCAAGTTTTAAAGCCTGTATTATATCACTATGCCCTTTATTTGATGAACATGCAGAACCTGTTGAAATATATATATTCTGACTAGACATATATGATTGTAAAACTTCAGCTTTAACTCCAATAAATGATACATTAATTATAGCTGGTGTTGAATTTACAGGTGTATTTATATTATATTTTTCAATTTCAGATAACTTAGATAAAAAATATTCTTTTAAATTTTCAATATACTCAATATCAGATTTTTCATGAATTTCTATAGCCTTTAAAAAGCCTAAAACTAATTCATGCGGAAAAGTTCTTGGTATATATTTATTAAAATTATTCTCTCCATAAATTTGTTTTTTAATCTTCGTACCTTTTTTTATATACAGAGCACCTATACCTTTAGGTCCATGTATTTTATGTGAACTTATAGATAAAAGATCAACTTTTGATTTTGAAAAATCATGTTCTACATGATTTAATCCTTGTACAAAATCTATATGATAATAAGTATTAAGATTTATTGATTTTATAACTTCACCTATTTCATCCATTTTTTGGATAGTTCCTATCTCATTATTAACTCCTATTATAGAAACAAGCTTGGTATTTTCTTTTATCTTAGATTTCAAATCTTCTATATCTATATTACCAAATTTATCAACTTCTATTTTTTCAACTTCATATCCTTCTTCTTTTAATTGATTTGCAGCTTGGCTTATACTTGGATGCTCTATACTAGATATTAATAAATGTCCTTGTTTATTTGCACGCATAATACTACATAGTGCTAAATTATTAGCTTCTCCACCACCAGATGTAAAAACAAAATCATTACCATTTAAACCAAGTCTTTTATTTAGTACATCAAGTTTTTTAACTAACATTTTTTTAAGTTCTATAGATCCTTTGTATTGTGAATCTATATTAAAATAATTTTCTTCCATATATTTATTTATTTCATTTAAAACTTTTTTATCTACTTTAGTTGTTGCAGAATTATCAAAATATATCATAAATTCCCCTTTCTATACTTTATATTATACATTAATTTCTCTAAAAAAAATAGAGAATCAATTCTCTATTTCAATAAATTTCAATATTTTTCCATCTTTCATAATTAAGTTTAATTCATTAGATTTTAATTCTACCTTTTCAACATTTTTTAAATCCTCAAAATATTCATATTCTAAATTCAATTCTTCTGCTGATGCTCCCACTCTTGTACTTACTACATTTCCTATTTTAAGAACATTATTTTCATAACTATATGATCCAAAATAGTTATTTACAACACTTTTACCATAAACTTCACTATCTTTAAATTCTATATCAACATCATATTTTGAATAAGGTGATGAAACTAATTTATACTTCTTATTTTCAAGTCTAGACATATTTTCAAAAATCAACTTACTTCCATCATTTGATTCAAGTATAAGATCATCATTTTCAAAATA
Source organism: Pseudostreptobacillus hongkongensis (assembly GCF_001559795.1). NCBI lineage: Bacteria > Fusobacteriati > Fusobacteriota > Fusobacteriia > Fusobacteriales > Leptotrichiaceae > Pseudostreptobacillus > Pseudostreptobacillus hongkongensis. Next base: position 38,470 of record NZ_LOHY01000096.1, read on the forward strand.
TACTTTATTTAAATTTCCGATATGTTTTATAAATTTATCTTCAATTTTTTGTGCCTCTTTGTCTCCTAACATTAAAGTAGATGAATAATTTGATAATACTAACTTACCATTTTTAAAACCATAATTTCCAAAATAGTTGTTAACACCTGAAAAACCACTAAATTCTCCATCATTTGAAAAATTCAAACTAATATTATATTTCATATATTCTTGATTTTTAAGTTTAAAACTTTGACCAATTAAATCATTTTCTTTCAAAGCTATTTGGGTAATATTTTTGTCATTTTTACTTTCTTTATACACATTATACATATTACAAGATACTATAGAAAATATAGCTAATATAACTAATAATTTTATTTTCATTCCATATACTCCTTATTTTTTAATTTATTGTAGCACTTCATCATTTGTTTAATTAGTATTATTACTTTGAATTTAATTTGTAAAACAAAAATAGGGAATCCCTATTTATTTTTTATACTCTTCAAAGAATAATTTTTCTTTTGATATTTTTAATTTAAGCTCATCTAATTTACCAAACAGTATACGATCATCTTCTATAATATACTTACCATAAAACTTATTTACCATCATATATATCATTTTTATTAAACTTAATACCCATTGAATATTTTCTAAATTCTGGATTACTAAAATAAATGTCTTATCTTTTATATTTAATTTTTATATTCATTTCATTTTTAGTTAAAATTGCAAAATATCTAAGCTCACATTTATTACTCAAAAAGTATTACACCATTTTAAAGGCATTAAAGACATTTTATATTCCATTAATTAGCCAAAAAATAATATAAAAGTACTCTAAAAAGATTAACCGGGGCTGTTGCAATAAAAA
>NZ_LOHY01000097.1 GCF_001559795.1 Pseudostreptobacillus hongkongensis
CAAATTACATGTTACCTTTTGCTATTTTTCTTTACCTAAAAGTATAAATTCAACGTTTCCAAAATACTTTTTATTTTCAGACATTTCAATAACAGCATTCTTAATTAAAAAAGTATAACCTTTATATTCTAAAACTCCTTTTTGAACTTCTTCTTTATGTTCTAAGAATAATTCAAATATATTTATTTTTTGATTATCAATTATAATATCAGTATCGTCTTCATACAATTCATATAATTTCATAGAAGTATACTTTGATATATCAAAAGTTAATATACCTTTAGAATAATATTCAATATTATCTATAAACTCCTTAACTCCTTCAAAAATTTTCTCTTCATCTAATTTTTTTTGTATAAATTCTGTATCATAATTTCTATCATTAAAATAAAATTGATAGCTATATAAATCTTGATATTCATATTCAGTCAATTTATCAGATTTTTCTACTAAAATTCTAGCTCTATAAGTTAAACTATTACGCGTTATAGCAAAAGCATTTATCCTAGGCATAAAAAATATTAAGGTTAAAAATAATGTAATAACTGAAATGTACACATACTCTTCTATACTTTTAATAACCTGAGCTAAATATAGGATAAATAGAAGAATTCCCATAACTAGTACAAAGTATCTATTTTCTGTTATTCCATAATTATTCATCTGTTCTAATATTATATATATTAAATAACCATTAACAGGTAGCATTATCAAAGGTATAAATTTTTTATTAATCCGGATATTGAATATTAAAACTGCATACCCTATCCATAAAGTTGTATGAACTATATATGAAATTGCATTAAGCCCATTAATTATTAAACTTAAATAAGGTATAGTCATCATAGCTATAACAAAAACAGATAAAATCCTATTTATAAATACATTTTCATATTTTCCTTCATCTTCTTGATAAAGAATAAAAAATATTGTAAATATAATAAGTATAATAGATATAGCTAACCTATCTATATAATATTGAAAGTTTATAATTATATTTATAGTAAATATAAATAATAAGGCAAGTATACTACTTAATATTGCGTATCCTATATATACTAATGTTTTGGATATAAATCTTGTAATATTTATCCTATTTTCTTTTAATTCTTGAATTAAATATATTAATAGTATAAGAGAAAATAAAATAACAAATTTTTTATAATATATAACATTAAACATATCTTTTTTTAGTAAATAATTTGAAGCTACTGCAGCTATTGTTGATGCAATAAGAACTTTCCACCAAGAATTGTTAAATTTTCTATTACAAACAAGAGGAAAAGTTAATCCCATCATAAAAATTAAAATATGTTTATTAAATGAAGAACTATCAAACCAGAACAATATAAAATAAAGCATATTAAACATATAAAAAATTGTAGTTATATGCTTTTTTAAAATATCAAAATTTAATTTTTTAAACATTTAATTTTAATCCTTTCTATACAGAAAAAGAATGCATATGCATTCTTTCCCTTATCGTTCTATCATTAATTATATTTCGTACGCTTTTATAGATTCACCTTCAGCTAATTTAACAACTGCCTTTTTGTATGCAGGTGTCTTATAAACTGTCATTCTTGCTCTAGCTGTAGTTGGTTTCATGTTTAAAGTATTAACACTAACTACTTTAACATTGAATAATTTTTCAACAGCTTCTTTGATTTGTAATTTATTTGCACGTCTATCACAAATAAATACATATTCATTAGAGTTTAATAAGATTCTAGCTTTTTCAGTGTTTAAAACTGGCTTTTTGATTACATCAAATATAGTCATTATCCAAGCACCTCCTCGATAGCAGCAAGAGCTTCTTTAGTAATAACTACTTTATTGTATTTTAATAAAGCATAAACTGATAACTCTCTAGGATCTAATATTTCAGTTTTTTCAATATTTCTAACTGATAAGTATAAGTTCCAATCAGCATCATTTAAGTAATCATCTACGATGAATAATTTTTTATCTTCTACTATGTTAACTTTTTCTGTAAATGTAACAAATGTTCTTGTTTTTGGAGTTTCTAACATGTAATCTTCTAATACAACTACATCTCCATTTTGAATTCTAGCAGCTAATGCTGATCTTAAAGCTAATTTTCTAACTTTTTTATTAACTTTTTTCTCATAGCTTCTAGGTTTTGGACCGTGAACAACTCCTCCACCTACCATGTGAGGTGCTCTTGTTGATCCTTGTCTAGCACGTCCTGTTCCTTTTTGTCTGAAAGGTTTTCTTCCCCCTCCAGATACTTCTCCTCTACTCTTTGTTGAAGCTGTACCAGCTCTTGACGCAGCAAGTTCTGCTGTTAAAACTTCATGCATTACATATTTATTAGGTTCGATTCCAAAGATATCTGCATTAACCGCAACACTACCTTTTTCTTCACCATTTAAACTATATACTTTTAAATTTAAATCTGACATTTTTGCCTCCTCTCTCTATATTAGTATTTCTTAACTGATTTTTTGATAACTAAATAACCATTTTTTGGTCCTGGTACTGCACCTTTAACAACTAATAAGTTGTTTTCTACATCAAACTTAACAACTTTAAGATTTTGAACAGTAACATTTTCGTTACCTAATCTTCCAGCCATTCTTTTACCTTTAGGTACGTTAGAGTTTGAAGCAGCTCCCCCTGCATTTGACCCTCCAAGTCTGTGGTTTCTTGAAACCCCGTGAGTAGCTCTGTTTCCACCGAAGTTATGTCTCTTCATAACACCTGCAGTCCCTTTACCTTTTGAGATTCCTTGAATATCAACAAATTCAATTCCTTCTAATACGTCTACTTTAAATTCTTGTCCTAATTCAAATCCTTCAACAGATTCTACTCTGAATTCTTTTAAGAATTTTTTAGCAGTGATTCCGGCTTTTTTGAAAACTCCCATTTCTGGTTTATTAACTAATTTTTCTCTTTTTTCATCGTAAGCTAATGTTACTGAAGTATATCCTTCTTTATCTACTGTTTTTGTTTGAACAACGAAGTTTGGACCAGCTTCAATAACTGTTACTGGAATTAATTTTTCGTTTTCAAAAATTTGTGTCATTCCGATTTTCTTTCCTAATATCATTTCTTCCTCCTTAATATATTGGTTGGATAGCTTCTTTCATCTACCAACTTGTATCAAAGCACTATTGCTTAATTTCTATAGAAACACCTGCAGGTAAACTTAATGAGCTTAATGCAGTTAAGATATCATTATTAGATTCTTTGATCTCAATGAATCTTCTATGTATTCTCATTTCAAATTGTTCTCTTGAATCCTTGTTAACATGTACTGATCTTAAAACTGTATATTTTTTAGTTTTAGTTGGTAAAGGCATTGGTCCCGCAATTTTAGCACCATTTTTCTTTACAACTTCAGCTATTTTTAAAGTTGTTTGATCTAATAATTTGTTATCATAAGATTGAAGATAGATTCTTTTTAATTTATTATCCAAAATAGTTCCTCCTCAATTTGTATATTTACAGTAAGTTTGTTAATTAGTCGTTAATATCAGCAACTACTCC